>JAITFS010000143.1 GCA_031281195.1 Oscillospiraceae bacterium | reverse complement strand
ATTGATGATAAATATGTTGAACACGCAATGCGAGTATTAGCAAAACCAATAGGTGATGACCCGAAAATAATATCCGGTGAATCCGGAGCATCAACAATGGGATTATTACTGGAATTACTCGAAAACAAAGAACTATCAGATTTACGAGATATTGCAAAAATTGATGAAAAATCGCAAATATTGGTATTCAGCACCGAAGGCAACACAGACCCCAACAATTATGAATTAATAATTAATAAGAAACTTTAATAGAAAGGAGAACTAAGTAATGAAATACGAATGTGCATGTGGTTATGTTTATGATGAAGCCATCGGCGAGCCAGATTTAGGTATCGTTGCAGGAACAATATGGGCAGATGTACCTGATGATTTTGCATGCCCGGTATGCGGCTTAGGCAAAGACGCCTTCACAGCAATATAATTAAACACAGAATTGAGGTAACTTTATGAGCGTAATTGACTATACAGCGGTTAAGGAACGTGCTGAGTTTTACAAAGCAGATATGACAAAACTCCTACGTGACTTGGTAAAAATACCCGGCGAAAGCAGCGGAGAAAAAGGCAAAGTTGAACGTGCTGCTGTTGAGATGAGAAATCTTGGTTTTGACAAGGTTGAAATTGACAAGATGGGTAATCTGCTCGGTTATATGGGAAGTGGAAAAACGCTTATTGCGTTTGATGGTCATATTGATAATGTTGGCGTTGGAAATCTTAACAACTGGACCTTTGACCCGTATGAAGGATATGAAAATGACGAAGAAATCGGCGGACGTGGAGTTTCTGACCAGCAAGGCGGAGTAGTTAGTGCCATCTACGGAGCAAAAATTATGAAGGACCTTAACCTACTCTCTGATGAATACACAGTGCTTGTAACTGCAACGGTACAAGAAGAAGATTGCGACGGGCTATGTTGGCAGTACATCATCCATGAGGGTGGCATTAGACCTAAGTTTGTTGTACTAAACGAACCAACAGACGGCGGTATTTACCGCGGACAACGTGGACGTATGGAGATTCGTGTTGACGTTAAGGGCATATCATGTCATGGAAGCGCACCGGAGCGTGGCGATAATGCTATCTACAAGATGGCAGACATTCTACAAAATGTTCGCAGTCTGAACGAAAACGATGCCGCAGACGACACTAATATCAAAGGTCTCGTTAAAATGCTCGATGAAAAGTACAACCCCGAATGGAAGGAAGCAAGATTTTTAGGTCGTGGAACTATCACAGTCAGCGAAATATTCTTCACATCACCCAGCAGATGTGCAGTTGCGGACTCATGCTCGATTTCTTTGGACAGACGTATGACAGCAGGAGAAACGTGGGAAAGTTGTCTTGAAGAAATACGCTCACTACCTGCGGTGAAACAATATGGAGACGATGTAAAAGTATCAATGTACAATTACGAACGACCCTCATATACCGACCTTGTTTATCCGATAGAATGTTATTTCCCGACTTGGGTAATTCCCGAAGAGCATAAAGTAACCAAAGCAATGGAAAAAAGCTACAAGGCACTCTTTGGAGATAAACGTATAGGTTCTAGTGGTACGATTGAAGCACGGCAAAAACGTCCACTCACTGATAAATGGACATTTTCAACAAATGGAGTTACAATTATGGGGCGTAACGGCATACCATGTATAGGATTTGGACCGGGTGCAGAAGCACAAGCGCATGCACCAAACGAGATAACATGGAAGCAAGACCTTGTCACAGCCGCCGCACTCTTCGCAGTTCTACCAACAGTATATACAGATTTAGGAGGATAGATAAATGGGATTAAATATTAAAAAGTACACTGAAGAGTTAAAAAATCTTAACATTGAAGGAATGTTCGACAATGATTTTCTGCTCACATGGGAAAAAACCGACGATGAGATAAAAGCAGTTTTCACTGTCGCCGATGCATTAAGATGCTTACGTGAGAACAATGTATCTGCACGTATATTTGACAGTGGACTTGCGGTTAGTTTATTCCGTGACAACTCAACAAGAACACGTTTTTCTTATGCATCTGCCGCAAATATGCTCGGACTTGCCGTGCAAGACTTAGACGAAGGCAAAAGTCAGATTGCACACGGTGAAACAGTCCGCGAAACAGCAAATATGATCTCATTTATGGCGGACGTAATCGGCATACGTGATGATATGTATATCGGTAAGGGTAATACATATATGAAGGAAGTTGCACATGCTGTACAGCAAGGATTTATCGAAGGTGTACTCGAGCAGCGGCCAACCTTGGTTAATTTGCAATGTGATATTGATCACCCGACACAATCTATGGCTGATATGCTCCATATAATCCATCATTTTGGTGGTGTAGAGAATCTAAAAGGTAAAAAGATTGCAATGTCGTGGGCATACTCTCCATCTTATGGAAAACCGTTATCCGTTCCGCAAGGTGTTATCGGACTAATGACACGCTTTGGAATGGATGTATGTCTTGCACACCCGGAGGGTTACGAGGTTATGGAGGATGTACAAAAACTCGCAGCGAAAAATGCAGAGCTAAGCGGTGGAACATATAGAAAAACTTATGATATGAAGGACGCTTTTGAAAACGCCGACATAGTATATCCAAAAAGCTGGGCACCTTATGCCGCCATGGAAAAAAGAACAGACCTTTATGCAGAAAATAATCAACAGGGAATAGATGAACTCGAAAAAGAGCTTCTTAGCCATAATGCTAAGTTTATGAATTGGACCTGCACAGAAGAAATGATGAAGCTAACCCGTGACGGCAAAGCCTTGTACATGCACTGTTTACCTGCTGATATAACAGGTGTCAGCTGTGAGCATGGCGAAGTCGAAGCATCAGTATTTGACCGTTATCGTAAGCAACAATATTTAGAAGCAGGCTTTAAGCCGTATATTATCGCAGCAATGATGTTCCTCGCAAAAAGCAAAAATCCCGAAAAAATGTTAAACAAACTTCTATCAGGTGGCGGAGTACCGCGTTGCTTATGAAAAGAGTTGTACTTGCACTAGGCGGTAATGCTTTAGGAGATAATTTACACGAGCAGATGATTGCCGTAAAAATCGCTGCTAAAGCAATTGCTGACTTAATTGAAGAAGGTTATGAAATTATCATTACACATGGCAACGGGCCGCAGGTTGGTATGATAAATCTTGCAATGGAAACCGCTACAAAGGTTGATAACAGTCTGTTTTATATCCCAATGTCTGTTTGCGTAGCAATGAGTCAGGGATATATAGGTTATGACATTCAAAATGCATTACGTGAAGAACTATTAAGCAGAAATATAAACAAACCTGTAGCAACGATAATCACCCAAACCATTGTTGATAAAAATGACCCTGCATTTAACAACCCGACAAAACCAATCGGAGCATTTTACACCAAGGAAGAAGCAAACGAGATGTCAAAACGTGGATACGACATGACAGAGGATGCAGGTCGTGGATATAGACGTGTAGTTGCTTCACCTAAACCGATTGGTATTGTAGAAAGTGAAACAATCCGTACACTTGTTGAGTCCGGTCATGTACCAATCACAGTTGGTGGTGGTGGAATACCGGTTAGAGTTACAGATGTTAGACATCTAAAAGGCACGTCAGCAGTTGTAGACAAGGATTTTGCAAGTGCAAAGCTTGCGGAAGAGTTAAATGCCGATATGCTCGTAATTCTTACCGCTGTGGAACAAGTTGCAATTAACTTTGGTAAGGAAAATCAAAAGTGGATAAGTAAAATGTCAGTAGAAGATGCAAAAAATTATATCAAGGAAGGACATTTTGCTCCCGGTTCTATGCTACCAAAAGTCGAAGCAGCATTAACCTTTGTTGAGTCAGGTTTAAATCGTAAAGCTTTAATAACCATGCTCGAAAAAGCAAAGGACGGACTTGCAGGAAAGACAGGCACAGTAATATGCAGTTAAATATATCTGCAATACTAACAGCAGCAGGTTTATCAAAACGAATGGGTTGTGATAAGCTGCTACTGGAGTTTAATGGTGTAACACTTTTGCAAAGAGCTGTAGATTTATTAAGCGAACTCTCGGTGAGCGAAAAAATCTTGATAACCATAGAAGAAAGACTAGAAAGATTGGTTGTACCACAAGGTATTCAAATTATAATTAACGAAAATCCGGAGACAGGGCATAGCTCCAGTGTCCGCTTAGGCATAGAAACAGCAAACAAGTTCCGTCATATATCGCATTACTTGTTTTTAGTCGCTGATCAACCAAAATTAACAAAAGCTGACATACAGCAAATCATTGATGCAGGCGAAATAAATCAGGACAAAATTATTTACCCTGTAATTAATGATAAACCAAACACACCATCATTATTTCCAATAAAATTCAGCGATGAATTATTAAAAATATCAGGTGACACAGGCGGTAGGGTTATTCGCGATTTATACTTAAAAAGCTGTTTAGCAATTCCACCGATAAATCCTGATAGATTCACTGATATTAACACAATGGAGGATTATAATGCTCTCAATGATTGTTAATAACAAGACTGTTTACTGTGATAATCCAAATAAACGGCTCATTGATTTTTTGCGTTTAGATCTTAATTTAACGTCTGTAAAAGAGGGATGCAGCGAAGGAGCATGCGGAACTTGTGTTGTTCTCGTTGATGGAAAAGTTACTAAAGCATGTCTTTTTCCCATAGCAAAGGTAGAAAATAAAAATATTTTAACAGTCGAAGGGTTAACAGAGCGTGAAAAAGAAGTTTATACCCATTCCTTTGCAGTTACAGGTGCTGTTCAATGCGGTTTTTGTATTCCCGGAATGATAATCAGCGCAAAAGCTTTACTCGATAAAAATAACTCACCAACCGCAGAGGAAGTCAAAAAAGCGATAAACAGTAATATATGCCGCTGCACAGGATATGTAAAAATTATAGATGCAATTTTACTGGCAGCTAGCATTTTCCGTAAAAATACACCAATTCCAAAGGTTAATATCACAGCTAAGCTTGGTGATGACTTTATACGTGTTGATGCGGAAGAAAAGGTGCTCGGAACAGGTTTATACACTGATGATATTATTGTTGATGGAATGTTTTTTGCCAAAGCACTAAGAACAAAATACCCAAGAGCAAAGGTTTTATCAATAAATACAGACAAAGCAGAGAAGCACCCCGATTGTATCAAAATAATCACAGCTAAAGACATCCCCGGTAGCAATAAATGCGGACATATAATCAAAGACTGGGATGCTCTAATAGCAATAGGAGATACAACAAGATATATCGGTGATGCTCTAGCTATTACCGTAACAAATAATGAAGAAAATCTAAACGAAGTTCTATCTCTTATTGATGTAGAATACGAGGTTTTAACTCCAATAACCTCACCAGCAATGGCACTGGCAGAAAATGCACCAAAAATTCACGACAATGGTAATATTTTAAGTGAGCAGAAGCTAAAACGCGGAGATGCTGATAAAGCAATTGTTGAAGCAAAACATGTTGTAACACATCATTATTCCACGCCATTTACAGAGCACGCATTTATGGAGCCGGAGTGTGCAATAGCAATACCCGATGAAAATGGAGGATTGCTTCTTTATACAGGTGGACAAAGTGTATATGACGAGCAAAGAGAAATCTGTGGACTACTGGGTTTACCACCCGAAAAAGTACGTGTAAAGTCTATGCTAGTTGGTGGTGGTTTTGGCGGTAAAGAAGACATGAGCGTTCAGCACCATGCTGCATTAGCGTCATGGATAGTAAAAAAACCTGTAAAAATTAAACTCTCAAGACAGGAGAGTATTAATATACACCCTAAACGTCACGCAATGGAAATAGATTTTACTACTGCATGTGACGAAAACGGTATAATCACAGCAGTAAAAGCTAATATTATCTCGGACACAGGAGCGTATGCAAGTCTTGGAGGACCTGTATTACAGCGAGCCTGCACCCATGCCGCAGGTCCGTACAATTTCCAAAATGTTGACATTACAGGTGTTGCAGTATATACAAATAATCCACCCGCCGGAGCGTTTCGTGGGTTTGGTGTACCGCAGTCTTGTTTTGCGATGGAAAGCAACTTAAACCTTTTGGCAGATATGGTTGGAATATCACATTGGGAGATACGTTATAGAAACGCCATAAAACAGGGTGAAGTATTACCAAACGGTCAAATCACCGATGAAAACACAGCTATGGTAGAGTGCCTGCTAGCAGTTAAGGATGCTTACGAAAGTTCTAAGTACACAGGAATTGCATGTGGATTTAAAAACTCCGGTCTTGGTGTAGGAGTGCCTGATATTGGGCGATGTTCGATAACTATAAAAGAAAACAAACTCCACATACAAACAAGCGCAGCATGTATAGGGCAGGGAATGGCAACAGTTTTAATTCAAATGGTTTGTGAAACTCTGGATATTAACCCAAATCTTGTTCTAGTTGAAGCACCTGATACAGCAATCACACCAAACTCCGGAACAACAACTGCATCAAGACAAACCTTATTTACAGGGGAAGCCACAGTTTTAGCAGCAAAAAAAGTAAAAGACAAATTAGGAACAGGGAAGTCACTAACCGACTTTATATTAAATGTAACAGACGAAAACCATGATTTATCCTTCTACGGTGAGTATAATCCACACACTGACCCGATGGGAAGTGACAAAGAAAACCCAATCAGCCATATAGCCTATGGATATGCCGCACAGGTAGCGGAGCTTGATGAAAATGGAAAACTTATAAAGATAACAGCAGCTTACGATATGGGGACAATTGTGAATCCAAAATCAGCAGAAGGACAAATCGAAGGCGGAATTATCATGGGAATGGGATATGCCTTAACTGAGGATTTCCCGCTAATTGATGGAATACCAAATGTTAAATACGGAACACTTGGAATAACAAGAGCAACAGTTATACCAAAAATAGAAACCATTATAATAAAAAAAGAAAACAAAAACTCCTCTCAACCTGCGTATGGAGCAAAAGGTGTAGGGGAGCTTGCAACAATTCCAACAGCACCAGCAATACAAGGTGCGTACTACAAGCTTGACAAAAAGCTCAGAACAAAATTACCAATGGAGGACACCTTCTATGACAAATGAAAGGTTAATTGAAAAAGCAATCGAAGCAAGAGAAAAAGCGTATGTACCTATCTCCGGCTTTAAGGTTGGTGCCGCATTACTCGACAGTGAGGGAAATGTTTTTTTAGGGTGTAATATCGAAGACCCGTCGGGTATTGGTGTAACAAATGTTTGTGCAGAACGCTGTGCAATTATCAAAGCAGTATCAGAAGGATTTACAGATTTCGTAAAAATTGCTGTAGTTGGCGGAGAAGAAGAACTGATATTTTGCGCACCATGCGGTGCTTGCAGACAATATATGAACTCATTTTCTCCAAACATTAAAGTGATTTTATTTTCGGACAACAAAATAAATGAGTACAGCCTGCAAGAATTGCTACCATACTCATTTAACGAAACATTCTAGCTTGCTGTCAGGTCGTTGTACCATTTTACTGCAGCGATATATGAATCACTCACCATCGACGAATCCAAGTAGTTTTCATCAACAAACTGTGAAACAGCATCCCAGTTTGCATATTCATAGTTCTCATAAAAACGTAACAAATCAGAATATACACCGGTGCGAGTTAAGAGGGAAGCGGCGATTTCATCAGCAATAGGTATATCCTCAAGTAATTGCTCTTTAGACATTTCAAGAGCAATATGAAGTAGCGAAAGCATCCCAACCATAAATACATGCTGCGGATTACGTTTTATGCGGAAGGTAGGAGCAAGAAGCTCACCAAAACGCGCACGGACAAGCGACATACGAACAAGCTCAAGAGGTTTATCCTCTGCAATACCACGCAGAGCAAGCACAGCAATCCATTTCTTTAACGCTTCCTCACCGATATAAGCAACTGCATTCTCAATGGATGCAACATTTCTAAGACCAACAGCCGCAGAGTTTAATATTCTCAAAAGCTTATAGGAAAGTGCAACATCAGATGAAATAATAGAGCTTATTTCCTTGAAGTCCATATAATCGTCAGTGCTGGAAAGCTTCATCAAACGGAAATAATTTACCTTTAATGGACTGATTTCTTTAGTTTTTCGTTCAATAACAGGTTGATTAAAGTAATACCCCTGGAACATCTGGAAGCCCGTTTCTTTAGCTTTAGCAAATTGCTCCAGTGTGTCAATATTTATAGCTATAAACTTAACTCTTTGATTTCGAGCAATGAGTGTTTTTTGCTTTGAATAATTCTTATCAGTTGCAGAAAATTTACAATAATCAGCAATGTTAAGTAGTTCGAGTATTGGTGCCGAGCTATCCATACCTGAAACTGCAACCTTGTATCCATTTTCACGAAGCTCGTTTAATAGTTTAACTTCATCTTGAATATCATTTCTTGTTGCATTTTTGTAAACAGTGGTTTGCACAACAAACTTATCACGTGGTATATTTTTAAGAACAGCGGGATTTAACAGATTTTTTGCATAAGTAATAAAATAATGCGAGTTGTTTTCTAAATCATTAAGACCCAATGCATCCAACGTTCTATTAAACTCATTAAGAATAACAGTACCATCATCCTCACTATCATTACCTTGACTACGGTCAACCAACTCATATCCAAAGGTTTTACCCACACCGAGTAAAATAGGTTGAATGTTTATAAACATATCCTTAAACTTTTGTGCAGTATCATATTGATCTTCAAAGAAGCAAATTTGGTTACGTCCTGCTTCTTTTGCCTGATACAAAGAAATATCAGCTTTTCTGAGCAAATCAGTTAGATTTGAACCATGCTTGGGAAATATTGAAACGCCGATACTTAATGTACATTTTACATCAATATTTGGAAGAGTATAAGAACGCAAAGCAGTTGACAAAACACCTTTATAGTGTTGTTTTAAATCATCAATAACATCAAATCTGGTTGCTGCGTTTGTCATTACTACAATAAACTCATCACCACCAAGGCGATAAAGCCTGTTTGCAAAATGTGGACTTTCCTGGAGATATTCTGTTAAACGGCGAAGCACCACATCACCTGTGTTATGTCCGTAAGTATCGTTAACAGTTTTGAAGTGGTCAAGGTCAAACAATGCAAGAATACCGGAAATCTCTCCGGCTGTGATTTTTTCTTCAACCTCAACAAAATCTTCTTTAAGTCTTTGGCGGTTCGGAACATTTGTAAGCTGATCGATATATGCAAGGTTATAGAGCCTTTTATTTGCTTCAATCTGTGATGTAATATCACGCATCATAAAGATTGTTGCAGGCTTACCATCTGCCCATTTTATAGTATTACGTCTTACAGTAAATGTACGTCCATCGGTATCATCAATCTCAAAAGATGCACCGTCAACAGTATTGGTTTTACCACCATAAGGACAGTTGTCGCACAAACCGGGGAAATGCTTTGAAAATACTGCTTTGCACGTAAACTTATCACCTTGTTCATCAAAAAGGCGTTCCTCTGCTCTGGCATTTGTAAAAATAATCTCACAGTTTTTTCCGCGTGTGACGATTATCTCCATATCATGTGGGTCTAAAATACCGCTAATATCACCAAGAACACTTCGAAAATCAGCTTTTCGGCTGAATTTCTTTAAAGCTCTGTCTGTTGCTTGATGTGCTCGTTCTATTATGTCACTAAAACTCATGTTATCCCGGTTCTTTCAAATATTAAGATTTAAAGCTGCTGGTTTTAACCATCAACGTTGTAAAGTAACGTATTATTTATTTAAATAATATGATACCAACTCTTGTAACAGCTCATCTCTATCAAGACGGCTGATTAAACCACGCGCGTTATTATAGTTGGTAATATAAGTAGGGTCTTCTGATAAAATGTATCCGACAATTTGATTAACAGGGTTATAACCCTTCTGTCGCAAGGCATCATAAACAGTGTTAAGAGTTTCGCGAGTGTTGCTTTCACCACCAACTACATTAAACTTTCTTGTGTATCCATCCACATCTCTAGACCCTTTCGTAATTTATGAAAGTATTATATCAGACTTATTTAGATAATAAAACATAAATATTTATTAAATATTTTTGTCACTCATTTCCTGCCACTAACGGCAACGGCAATAATGCTGACAAGTTATAACTGACAAAACGACCGTCCGAAGCACGAGCACAAAGCACCTCAATATTTGGCGAAAACTCACTTAGAATCTGACGGCAATGGCCGCACGGAAGACGATATGCCGTTCCCTCGGAGATAATTGCAATACGCTTAAACACACGTTGACCTGCTGACACAGCGGCAGCAACAGCCGCAGCCTCAGCACAAATTGTTGAACCAATAGCGATGTTTTCGATAACACAGCCTGTGTAAACCGTACCGTCAGCACACTCAACAGCGGCTCCGATTTTTGTCATAGAATAAGGAGCATACGAATTGTTCATCACTTCTGCTGCCATCTCAAGTAATCTTTTGTCCGTCATTTTATTATCCTCCAAGCTTTCTAATGTTTTATGCAATTTAATAATGTACTAAGCAACTGGATTATACTATAAAAAAGTTATTGAATCTATAGTTAAAATTATAATTTTCTAATTTAAAACATCCAAATCCACTGACCAGTTTTGAAAACTGTTAAACACTCCTGATTGACTTGGAGTTGCGCCTGATACAACACCCATCGGGGTATAAATCGAATGACGTTTGTATAAAATCGGAACAAATGGTGCGTTTATTCTTATCTCATCACAAAGCACTCTTCCTGCAAAAAACATTTCTTCTTCGGTTTCTGCGGCTAAAAATTGTCTGATAAAAGGAGCATAAGAAGTGTTGCCCGTTCTGCCGAAGTTGAGATAATTATCACCCGGTAATAAAAGCGGTGATAAATCGAAATCTGCACCGATTTGCACCTCGCCATAGTATATATCAAATCTGCCATTTTCTAAAGCATCAATAAAATCAGACCACGGGACAGCTCGAACTGTAACATCAATACCTGCCTGCATTAAGTTTTGAGCTATTCTTTCAGCCGCTCTAATTTTATGAGCGTTTTCAATATTTACAAGAAAAGATAAAGAAAACTTAAAATGACCGCCCATTCCATCAGGAGCTTCAAGAAATCCGCATGAATCATAATCAACAAATCCCGATCTGTCTAAAAGCTCACCCATTTCTCTAAGCGGGTCGGTATGAGGCTCCCAAGTCGGGTCATACATGTCAAAAACAGGGGAGATAGCAAGCGGAGATGCTACAGTCTGCCCTGACCTTGGTACGTTCATAATATTATCAACAATAAACTGACGCTCCACAGCATGTCCGATTGCACGTCTGATATCAGCATTACGCAAAACTGAAGAAGAAGCATTAAATCCGAGAAATTGTAATGCTGTTGTGTTGTAGTATCGTGGCTCATGGTGGCGGTTTATCCGAATATCAAACGCACCTGCAGGGTCGTCCCAAAGCATACTCATAACACCCTCGTCAAAAAGTGAAGTCAGCTCATTATCAGCGGCTTGCCGCAGATAAATTGTTGTAAGCGGCATATTTGCATAGTCTCTGTGACCAACAAAACGGGTTAGCCTCATACCCTCAGGGTCAGGGAAAATGTACGGGCCTGTGCCGGGAGGAATTCGCTCATCAATCGAATCTCTTTTGATTATTGGAATATCAAGCAGCCGTATAAACCGTGCATTTGGTTCATCAAGTACAATAACTACAGTAGTTTCACCATCATGTGAAATTGAATTTGCATTTCTTAACTTGCTTCTGTGGCGACCTCTGCCACGAGCTTGTCTAAGCGAATACGCAACATCCTCCGCAGTTAAAGTTGACCCGTCAT
Organism: Oscillospiraceae bacterium; assembly: GCA_031281195.1. Lineage (GTDB taxonomy): Bacteria > Bacillota > Clostridia > Oscillospirales > Oscillospiraceae > WRMH01. Next base: position 3,073 of record JAITFS010000143.1, on the reverse strand, counting down.
GCATCACAACATCGGGTAATATCTCAAATCTAAAGGTTATATTATCCTCGGTTTCCCACTCGGTACAAAGAAGGGGTATTGGTAAAAGATTAGCATCAAGTATAAAAAGGCTTTCGTATAAAAGTGATGTTAAAGTGATATTATCCCTGTTTAAAGCAATAATCGGGTTCATGGTATTAACAGGCTCATAACGGAGTGTAAATCTACTATGAGCAGGCCCGATAACCGATGGTGTAAGATCGGGGAACTCAGGCGGGTCATCAAACTCATGCTGTGGTGGTGCCATAGGAGGAATATACATTGGAATAGACTCCAAAAAGCATCCACTTAACATAAGTGCTGCTATTAATATTAATAAAAATGTTTGTAATACTTTTTTCATTATGTTTCACATTTTCTTAGAGTCATTATCTCTACTTTCTACTTTTTTCTTTCTACGGACGGCAGAATGCCGCCCCTACAATAGCATAACTCTTAATTCCTACTCCCTACTCCCTATTCCCTCGTAATTATGCATTATGCATTATGAATTAGAAATGCAGCAGTCCTTAAACTTCATCGGTAAACCGTTGGGTCGTTTTTTACCGCATGGGCAAGGGTCATTTCTACCAATTTTTTGTGCCTTTTTAACAGGTTGTTTTCTTACAGTGTTATCTCCGCCAAAGCCTTGCGCAGAAGCATTAAGGTTTCGTGCCACACCACGTCTTTGCAACGATTCATCTTTTCTGATACGAACGGTAAAGATACGTCTGACAACTTCCTCTTTTATACCGCCAATCATTTCCTCGAACATATCAAAACCTTCACGTTTATATTCGTCAACAGGATTTGTTTGAGCGTACGCACGAAGTCTTACGCTATCACGTAGGCTTTCCATCGCATCAATATGTTCCATCCAAAACTCGTCAACAACCCTAAGCATTATGACACGCTCTAACTCACGCATCATAGGCACTTCACTTCCGGGTGCAAAACCAAACTCGGTTTCTCTTGCTGTATAAACAGCTTCGGCTCTATTTAAGAGTAATTCTTCAAGCTCCTCTTTATCAAAACCGGCACTTGGCAGCTTTATCTCGCCTTTTTGTAAGAAAAGTAATTCAAGTGGAGCTAATACCTCAGATAACTGCGTTCGTGAATCTATGTGTGTAAGCTCTGCAAAACCGGCATTAACTGCGGTTTCTACAGTTTCGGCAATCATTGTTTGAATATTACCTGTTATATCATCACCGTCAAGGACTTTTCTACGTTGATTATAAACAATGGTGCGTTGGGTGTTCATAACATCATCATACTCTAAGACGTGTTTACGCACCTGAAAGTTCCTGCTCTCAACTCTGCGTTGTGCAGACTCAATTGCATTTGAGAGCATTTTCTTATCAATCGGCATATCTTCTTCGAGTCCAAGAGCCTCCATCATACCCATGATTCGCTCAGAACCAAACAAACGCATAATATCATCAGTAAGTGCGATATAAAAACGCGTTTCACCCGGATCACCTTGACGGCCTGCACGTCCACGAAGCTGATTGTCAATACGCCTTGCTTCGTGCCGTTCAGTACCTAAAATAAACAGTCCGCCTGCTTCTCTTACCTTATCAGCTTCAACATAAGTAACAGCACGATGCTTTTCAAGCTTTTCCGAAAACATTTGTCTGGCTTCGATAATTTCATCATTATCAGTTTCGGCAAAGCCTGTTGCTTCACTGATTATTTCCTCGGTAAAACCGGCTTTTTTCATATCGTTTTTCGCTAAATATTCAGGATTACCACCGAGTACAATGTCAGTACCACGACCTGCCATGTTAGTAGCTATTGTTACAGAACCAACCTTGCCGGCTTGTGCGACAATTTCTGCTTCTTTTTCATGGTGCTTTGCATTTAAAACATGATGAGGAACACCGCGTTTCTTGAGCAGGGAAGCGAGAAGCTCACTTTTTTCAATAGAAACCGTACCAACAAGAACTGGTTGACCTTTTTTATAACAAACCTCAATTTGGTCAATAATCGCTTTGTACTTACCATTTTCATTTTTATAAATAACATCAGAATTATCAATACGAACAAGCGGTTTATTTGTAGGAATCTCAATAATATCAAGCTTGTAAATCGTACCAAACTCCTCCGCTTCGGTAAGAGCAGTACCGGTCATTCCTGCAAGCTTATCATAAAGACGGAAATAGTTTTGGAACGTAATAGTTGCAAGAGTTTTGCTCTCACGTGCAACCTCAACACGTTCTTTTGCTTCAATAGCCTGATGGAGACCTTCGGAATATCTGCGGCCTATCATCAAACGACCTGTAAACTCGTCAACAATAATAACCTCACCATCTTTTACAACATAATCTACATCACGCTGCATAGTTCCATAAGCTTTTAACGCCTGATTTATATGGTGAGAAAGTGTATTATTCTCAAGGTCGGCAAGGTTTTCAACACTGAAATATTGCTCTGCTTTTTTGATACCACGCTCTGTAAGAGTTGCTGATTTCCCTTTTTCATCAACAACATAATCTGCTTCAATTTCCTCATGCTCCTGCGATTTATCATCAATAGTTGCATAGACGCTCTTTTTTAGTTTTAATACAAAATCATTTACCTTAGTATAAAGCTCTGTAGATTCGGCACCTTGACCGGAGATTATAAGCGGTGTTCTGGCTTCGTCGATTAAAATCGAGTCAACCTCGTCAACGATTGCAAATACATGCCCACGCTGAACCATATCATGCTTATAAAGAGCCATATTGTCACGTAGATAATCAAAACCAAGCTCATTGTTTGTACCATAAGTGATGTCTGATGCATAAGCTTCACGACGCTCAGAGTTTGTAAGACCATGCACAATCAACCCGACGGATAAGCCTAAGAAACGGTGAACCTTACCCATCCATTCACTATCACGTTTTGCAAGATAATCATTGACGGTGACTATATGTACACCGTTACCTTCAAGCGCGTTAAGATATGCAGGCATAACAGCAACAAGCGTTTTGCCCTCACCGGTTTTCATCTCTGCAATACGCCCCTGATGAAGCACCAAACCACCGATAAGCTGCACATGAAACGGTCTCATACC
>JAITFS010000200.1 GCA_031281195.1 Oscillospiraceae bacterium | reverse complement strand
AATGTTGATGGACAGATGGATTTGTTTGGTTTATCAGGCGAAAATAGCAGTGACGATTTAAGTTTAATCTCAAGCAATATTGAAATGCCTGATTTACCTGAGTTTACACAAAGCGAACTCAACAGAATGGAACGTGAGGTGACAGGGCTTTATCTCTCAGGGCATCCTATGGACGAGTATAGAGATGTTGCAAAAAGTAATAATGTTACTGAAATTCGTGATATTCTCAATGATTTTTCGCGTGATGATGGAAATACGATTTTTACAGATAATCAAAAAATCACCCTTGCAGGTGTAATTGAAAATGTTAAAACACGACCAACTCGCAATAATTCGCTCATGGCATATATAGCACTCGACGATGGTTCGGGAAGCATTGAGCTTCTTGCGTTTCAGCGTGTTATCGACGAGTCGGGTATGTATATGCACGCAGGAAATGTAGTATTGGTCTCAGGGAAAATCTCTGCAAGAGATGATAAAGAGCCACAAATCGTTGTCGATAGCTTAAAGCTTATGACCGATGATATGAGAGAGAAAAAGCTTTATGTTAAGCTAAACAGTGAAGATAGCCCTGAGTATGAGCATTTAAAACTGGTGCATAAGATGTTTCCGGGAAAAGCACAAATGGTCATCTTCTTTGAAGATACAAAGAAAAAAATTGGCGCAACATGCTTAATCCACGATGCCTTTTTACAAGAATTAACCGAAAAACTCGGCAGTGAAAACGTGGTGGTGAGGTAGTTAACAGTGGAAAAGCATCTATATAATACTGTTTCTGATTTAACCTACGAAACAGACGGTCATCGTTATATTAGTCTTCCACTATTTCATGATAAAATCTACACAAAATCAGCTATAATCCATCTTACTTAGTATCATGCTCAGAAATTCCCATAGGAAACGGTTCTGGCTTATCGCAGTTACTGATAGTTTTATAGTAAACTCCATTATTAGAAGCATCGCTGAAACCTTGCATTACATCAAGTACATGATAAGCTAAATCACCATTAGCACGATTTTTATTACCTTTTATTATTGCATTAGCCATGTCAGAAACACCTACTCCTCTGCTGTTTTCAGCAAAGCCGTGCGTGAGTGGCACCTCTTGCCATTCATTGCTTCTGTGCGATTTAATTCTGACAGGTCCACCGAAAGTGTTCGGATCAGGTACTGATAAACTAGCTTCACTTCCATATATTTCTATACGTGGAAGCTCTGCAGCCCATACATCAAATGTTGTGATTATTGTACCGATTGCTCCACATTTGAAGTCCATGATACCAGTTATATGAGTTGGTACTTCAACTTCAATGACTGTTCCATATTTTTCCGCACTGGTTATTGTTCTGGTAGAAAAACTAATTCCGGTGCTTCCGCAAACCCTTTTTATACTACCAAGCATAGCAACAAGAGCGGTCAAATAATACGGACCCATATCAAACATTGGACCTGCACCGTGTTTATAGTAAAACTCCGGGTCGGGATGCCAGCTTTCATGCCCATGACATGTCATAAATGCTGTTGCAGCAACAGGAGTACCTATCCACCCATCATTTATAAGCTTAATGCAAGTTTGTAAACCTCCACCTAAAAAAGTATCTGGAGCACAAGCAATAAGTAATCCTTTTTTCTTCGCTAGTTCAACTGTTTTTGCACCTTCTTCTCTTGTAATTGCTAATGGTTTCTCACAATATACGTGTTTACCTGCTAGTAAAGAAGCCATGTTGATATCAAAATGTGACTCCGGTGTTGTAAGGTTTAACACAATATCAATTTCAACGTTAGCTAAAAGTTCATCAACCGAACAAGATAATATATCGTATTTTTTTGCTGAATTAATTGCTTTTTCATTAACCTTATCTGCAACTGCAATAGGTTCAACATTGTGAAACTTTTTCGTTAAGTTATCAAGATAGATCCCGCTTATATTTCCGCATCCAATAATCCCTACTTTAACTTTTTTCATAAGTCAACTCCTTAAAACATTTTTTTATCACTGATAAACTCATCAAGTGTCAGTACATTTTCAATAGTATACTGCTTTCCATCGGCTGCCCAAAGCATACCGCGTTTCATTAATTCTAATGCCTCAGGTATGTCAAATACACTGTTAATATGACCTAATGAGTTGTAATAAACACGCCCATGTCCCCAGCGTTTTGTCCATACAACAGGCATATCAACCATTTTATTCGTTGAATGGTACCAATTTACAGAGGGAAATCTAGTTGTTGCGAGAACTTCAACAACAGGGTCTATATGTAAGTAATAATGCTCAGAACAAACTTCAAAATCATTAATGTTCTCAACCAGTGGAGAAGTTGAGTTTTTTATGTTTACTGTGAACTTAACTCCATCACCACCAGGGTGTGAAATCCAATTTCCGCCAGTAATAAACTGCCATAAGGTTGATTCTCTGAATGCATCACACATTCCACCGTGACAACCTGCTATTCCAACACCGCTAGCAACAGCAGTTGAAACGTTTTCACATTGCTCATTTGATATTTTCCCCATAGTCCACACAGGAACTATCAAATCAAGCATTAGCAAGTTATCAAGGTCTAAGAAACTGTCTAAGTTGTCAGAAATTTCTGTTTCAAAACCTTCATTTTGTAATAGTTTTTTAAACCTTTCAGACACAAGAACAGGCTCATGTCCATCCCATCCACCTTGTACAATTAATGCTTTTTTCACGATTTTCTCCTCCTATTAATAATCTTTCTCTCCGTTACACTTATCATTATTACAGATTATTTGAATTTGCAAATTAAAATTGATTATTATAAGTATAAAAGAAAACAAATAATCAAGCAAGCTATTTAGTATGTAATCGAATAGCTGCTACAGTTCACATATCACTCAGAATCTTCACAGATGCCACCTAAGGCTGTTGCAAAACTAATCACCTATAACTTGCACCAATGAAAATAATTAACAAAGGAATTACCAGTTCAATAATCATATTTTTCTCAAAAAATCATCTGTGGTCATTAATGATACAGATGATTCACTTTGTAAAAATTTTTTATCGCGTGTAATAATATAGTTTGCACCTGCTTGAATTGCACATACAACAACAAGTGCATCTAAAATGATGCTGTATATGTAACTCATATAGTTGCCTTTATTGAACATATCATTTCTTAAATTCCTGCATTGTTTTCAGGTTGCATTTTGACGTTAAAGAGTGATAAAATACCCATACACAACAAAAAGGACTGTCTCTTATGAAAAAACAATGCTATAACCCGTATTTGCCATCTTGGGAGTATGTACCGGACGGAGAACCGCACATTTTTAATAACAGGGTTTATGTATATGGTTCACACGATAAGTTTAACGGCTTTGCATACTGCTTAAATGATTATATTAGCTGGTCTGCACCTGTTGATGACCTCAGTGACTGGCGGTATGAAGGAGTTATTTACAAAAGAACTGATGAACCACTTAACGCAGATGGTCACATGTGTTTATATGCCCCTGATGTTACACAAGGACCGGACGGACGATATTATTTATACTACGTTGCTGATAAAATTAATATCGTATCTGTTGCGGTATGTGATGAACCTGCCGGGAAATACGCGTTTTATGGATATGTTCATTATAAAAATGGTGAGCGTTTAGGTGAAAGAAACGGCGATCAACCTCAGTTTGACCCTGCTGTTTTAACTGAGGGTGATAAAACATATCTATATACAGGTTTTTGCGGATATGGAGACAAATCGCATAAAGGTGCAATGGCTACTGTGCTTGCAGAAGATATGCTCACAATACTTGAAGAACCGGTATTTATTGTTCCGAGTCAGCCTTTTAGTAAAGGTAGTGGATTTGAGGAGCATGAGTTTT
>JAITFS010000192.1 GCA_031281195.1 Oscillospiraceae bacterium | reverse complement strand
TTACTCATTGGTACATCCTCGGGGTGTCTTGTATTGTTTACTGCAACAATTATTCGGTTTTCTTTTTGCAAAACATCAGTAATTTCAATAAAAAACGGCGTACTTCCACCTTCATGCATTCCCATAAACTTTTTATTTACAAAAACAACTGCTTTTGTGTTTACTCCACTAAACTTAATAAACACACGCTCCCCTGTTTTCTTCTCATTGTAAGAGAATTTGCGGGTAAATACCATTCCACCTTCATAGAGAAAGAGCTTCTCACTAATCATATTCCAGCAACACGGAATATCGCATGTCTCCCAAGTATCAAAGCTGTAATCAAGTGGTAATGGTCGCCCACTGCTGTCATACTCGTTTTCTAACCACCACATATTACGCAAGCATGTATCATACTGGTCAATTCCGTAAAACCATTTTCCATTTAGACTTTCTTTATCTCGTGAAAAATCAGCAATTATTGAATCTGTAATTAATTTATCTTTGTAAAATGCCCAAAAATCTGCTGTATGTATACCATCCATAATCTATCTCCTTACTCGCTATCGTAAATCTGCCAAATTTCTAACGACATATCAATACAAATATCAATTTTTCCACTATGTTGACGTTCGATAGTAGCACCATTTGTAATTATAACAACACCTCTTTTTTCCTCCATGTCATACAAATATTGCGAAAATATACCAAATGAACTACCTGTGTGCCAATACATGCCTTTATCAGTAATAAAATCACCTATCGAAAAACGTGTTGCCAAGCCTTGTCTGTAGCCATTACCTTCAACATCAGCTTTATTTATTTCATTTATCGAATGTTCGGATAAAATCCTCACACCATTAGAAATACCACCATCCAAGAACATCATAAGTATTCGTGCATAATCAAGAGCACTAATAGTTAGATTACCTTGTGCCAAATGCAGATCATATCCAAGAGTGGTTGATTCTTTAACATCAAGCTGAGCTTGTACTGTGCGAGAAATATTATGGTTATCATCATAAATGATTGCAATATTCGACGTATCGTTTAAGTTGCGTGGTACATACGCAGCGTCTATACCCATTGGATCAAATATAACCTCACGTGCCATCGTATCAAGTGTTGTGCCATATATTCGTTCACACAAAGCACCTAAAACAGCATAACCAAAGTTAGAGTATTCAAACACAGAGCCGGGTTGGCTTCGCCTAAATGTCAAACCATGATCAATAACATATCGTACTGACTCTGATGAATCTCTGTCACGTGACTCAATAAACATATTCGAATCAAAAAGAGATGATGTATGCTGCATTAACATTCGTGCTGTTATAGGCATATCAGGAAAATGTGGATTTCTTACTTCAAAACCCAAATATGTAGAAATATCAATATCTAAATCCAAAAAATCATCATCAACAAGAGTCATAGCACAAATTACAGTCACAAGCTTTGTTAATGATGCAATTCGAAACTTTGTTTCAGTATCAACCTTACGGTCACGTTGAATATCTGCTAATCCATATTCAAACACATGATACTCTCCTGTTTCACTGTCAAAAGCAACAAGGCTAACGGCTGCAGCATTATAACTGGTAGCTGTTGCACTTAATTCACGGAATATTTCCGGGTGTGATTCAGAAATATTTATTATAATATCATCGCGCGGATCAAAAATATCATCATCAGGAATATCGTCATCACCATTTAAATCATCAGGATCGTCAGGTCCATTAACATCATCGGGGTCAGGTAAATTTTCTTCTGTTGGTGGTGGAGTAAAATCAGGCAGCTCCCATCCGGTCAAAAATCTTGATACAACAAAAAACCACGGGACTATACCAAGTCCTAAAATTAAAATCAATAATATCACTATTAATAATGTTTTTCCGTCTTTATTATTCATACTAATAGCTTTTACCTTTCTTTAGAAGTCTACATCATTATTTTTTGTGGTATAAAACTTAAATAATCTGAGGACACCATTTTATAGTCGATTCCATCAATTACTCCCTGTAATTGCTCAGTATTCTGTTGATCTACATTATGTAAATGTGCATACACACAGGTTTTTACACCATACTCATTCATTAGCGGGATAAAATCGCAATAATCTTTACCTTTAGTTATGGGTGGATAATGAATGAAACATATTTTTATCTCTGCTTTGATTGCTGCTTCAAGAGATGCTCGTAACCGCATGTTTTCTCTGGTTGCAACTTTTTTGTTTTCTTCTGATGAAAAATCATCCTCACGCATCCAACCTCTTGTACCACAAATTGCAACCTCATTATAGTAATAGCAGTTATTGTTTAATATTTCAATACTTTTTATATTATTTGCTTCAAAAAAAGTATTCATTTTTGTAACAGTAGTCCACCAGTAGTCATGATTTCCTTTTAAAATAATTTTTTTACCGGGTAAACCTTCAATAAATAAAAAATCGTTTAAGCTTTCTTTAAGTGACATTCCCCAGGATATATCACCGCATAAAACTGTTGTATCAGTTGCTTCTAAAGATTCAAATCCTGCTTTTATCCTATCAATATAGTTAAACCAACCATCTCCGAACACCTCCATTGATTTGTTACTGTTAAATGATAAGTGCAAATCTCCTATTGCGTACAAAGCCAAAATATTATCCTCCAAGAAACTCAAGAACCGCTGTACTCATTTCGTCTTTTTCTATAAACCTTGTAAATCGGATAGTTGAGTTTTCTAATCTTTTTATTGGTTTTGGTATATCAACTCCCGTGAGTTTATACAGTTCTTCAATTGCTGATATACCACCACTTAATGATGCTTGTCCAAGAGCTTTTAAAACACTTTCGCAAAACTTGTATGGACTGGCTGTTGAAATGATAACAGTGTGTGTATTGTCATTGTTTAACTCTCTATAGTCTTGTAATGCCTTATATGCAACTGCTGTGTGCGGGTCTATAAGATAATCATACTTATTGTAAACGTTTTTTATTGTTTCCAGTGTATCTTCCTCAGACGAATATCCCGAAGCGAATATTTCTGTAATTTTATCATGCATAGAATGTGGTACCTTGTAACTCCCCTCTTTAACCAGTGCCTTCATATATGATGATATAATATCTCCATTTTTATCAGACATCTCATATAATAATCTTTCAAGATTGCTTGAAACCAGTATGTCCATAGATGGTGAAATAGTTGTGTAAAATGCTCGTTTTTTATTATAAACACCGGTATTTATAAACTGTGTCAAAACATCATTACGATTTGATGCACATATTAGTTTATTTATTGGCAAACCCATTTTATAAGCATAATACCCTGCCAGAATATTCCCGAAGTTACCTGTAGGTACACAGTAGTTTATTTTATCACCGGGCTTAATACTTTCATTATTTATCAGGTCACAATACGCGGAAAAATAATAAACAATTTGTGGAACAAGTCTACCCCAGTTTATTGAATTTGCCGATGATAAAAAGAAACCGGTGTTATTTATTTTTTCTGCTAAAATATTATCAGAAAATATTGCTTTGACACCTGTTTGTGTATCGTCAAAATTACCTTCAACCGCAACAACATTTACATTACATCCGTTTTGCGAGACCATCTGTAGCTTTTGTATATCCGACACACCATCCTTAGGGTAAAACACCATAATTCTGGTACCTTTTACATCACAGAAACCTTCAAGCGCTGCTTTACCGGTATCACCGGAGGTAGCTACAAGAATACATACTTCATTTTGCTCATTAGTTTTGTGAAGCGAAGCTGTAAGTAAGTACGGCATAACCTGCAGAGCCATATCCTTAAACGCTGAGGTTGGGCCATGCCAAAGCTCAAGAAAATGTGTGTTATTATCAACACTATATATTGGTGCAATTAAAGGATTGTCATAATTTTGTGTGTTATATGCAGCTTTTGTGTACTTATCGAGTTCGTCACTTGTGAAGTCTGTCAGGTACTTTTCCATTATTTCTGTTGCACGTGTGTGATACGGTTTACTTATTAACTCCCGGATTTTATCAAGAGAGATATTTGGAAATGATTCAGGTACATAAAGACCACCATCGTATGATAAACCACAAACGATGGCTTCTGAACCGGTAATTTTTTTCGTATTTTCTCTTGTACTTTGGTATAACATCTTAAACTCCAAAAGCGTTCTCTATGTGAATAATCTCCGGCTTTTCCGTTTTAACACCATCTTTTGCATAAACTTCTATAACATCAAACCTGGGTTGTAAACTTGTAGGTTTTTTCATTAGCCAATATTTTGCTGCTGAAATTATTTTTCTTTGTTTTGTAAGGCTAACAAACTCTCTGGCATGAGCAATTCTTTTATCTTTTCTGGTTTTTACCTCAATAAACACCAAATACTCTTTCGTTCTCATAACTAAGTCAATCTCGCCAAAACGAGAATAAAAACTTCTTGCTAAAGTAATATACCCCTTTTTTTCTAAATATTCAAGAGCTATATCCTCGCCCCACTTACCATGCTGTCTTCTATTCATAGGATTTTCCTCAAAAATGTTTTTCTGTGTATGTCAGAAATTCCAAATTCTTGTAATTTTTCATAATGAAGTTTTGTACCATATCCTTTATGTTTCTTAAAACAATATTGAGGGTACTTTTCATCAAATTTTATCATATATCTGTCTCTGCTGACTTTTGCCAGTATTGAAGCTGCTGCAATTGATGCTGCTTTACTATCACCACCAATAATGCACTCACTTTTAACGTCTATACCTTTATTTAAGTTACCATCAATTAATGCAAAATCAGGTTTTATATGTAGTGACTTTATCGCACGGTTCATCGCTAAATAAGTTGCATTTAAAATATTCAAATTGTCAATTTCTTCATTACTGGCAGATGCGATAGCATAAGAAACAGCCACATCAATTATCAAATCATATAGTTCATCACGCTTTTTCTCAGAAAGTTTTTTTGAATCATTTAAACCAACTATCTGTGCATCATGTGGTAAAATAACTGCTGCTGCGTAAACAGGTCCTGCCAGTGGACCTCTGCCAGCTTCATCAACACCGCAGATAACTTTATAACCTTTATCTATATACTCTTTTTCAATATTTAAAAAGTCCACTCAAGGCTTATCCTTCCAAGTTTTCCACCACGAAACTCATCGAGCAAAACAATTGCCATTCGCTCTAAATCATACTCCCCGCCGGATATTAAGAATCCTCGTTTTTTTGCTGCTCTTTCTAACAGTTCAAATCCGGTTAGTCCGATTGTTTCTTCAATTTTATATCTCTCTTTTATTCTATCCGGATAAAACTCACTCAATCTAAACATCAGATTTGCAGCAAGTGTCTCAACATCTATCACCTGGTCTCGTATTGCACCGGTAAAAGCCAGATTTTCAGCAATGGTTTGGTCTTCAAACTTTGGCCATAACACACCCGGCGTATCGAGCAGCTCAATTCCATTGCCTAAATTAATCCATTGTTTACCGCGGGTAACTCCCGGTTTATCTGCTGTTTGGGCTGCTTTGCGTTTTGCCAACCTATTAATAAATGATGATTTTCCAACATTTGGTATACCAACTACCATCAATCGGATTTGCCTGCCTGCTTGTCCTTTTGCTTTATACAATGAGATTTTTTCTGCAAGAAGTTTTCTCGTTACGGTTTCTAAACTATCTACACCTTTGCCTGTTTTGCTGTCAGTTTCAATAATGGCTGCTCCATCTTGTGAAAGTTGAGCAGCCCACTTTTTATTTATTTTTGCATCTGCCTGGTCAATTCTGTTAAATATTATAATTATCGGTTTCCCTTTTGTCATGTCCAAAAGTTCAGGATTTCGACTTGATATTGGTATTCGAGCATCAATTACTTCACAGACCGCATCAATAAGCTTGATATTCTCAGATATCATCCTACGTGCTTTTGTCATGTGCCCCGGATACCACTGAATATTCATTTCATTTTGCATTTTTTAACCTCAATGTACAAAGCCAAAGCGACCCCAATCCCTTGGTAATCCAAAACTTTCTCCCGGAATAAGAATAAAATATACCTTTCCGAGAATATACCTTGTATCAATCTGACCTACATCACTATCTCTGCTGTCTGTTGATGCAGTTCTGTTGTCGCCCATCACAAACACATGTCCCGGTTTAATAGTAACCGGACCTTCAAAACCATGCTTACTTGTTGTCATGGTATGAACATAAGGTTCATATAGAGCAACACCATCAACAATTACTTCACTGTTTTCAAAGTCTATTTCCAGTGTTTGCCCTTCGGTTGCAATCACTCTTTTTACGAGTGGCATATTATCAAATCTTGAGTGTGGTGGTTTAAATACGATAATATCGCCATTTTGTGGTGTATAGTAGGCATTTAAAACTATAACCCTGTCGTTATTTAGTAGTGTTACTTCCATTGATCTGCCGTCGACACCTATTGTTCTGCCTAAAAATACAAAAATTAACACACCGCAAATTAAAGCAGTAACTATGCATTGAATCCAATCATATAACTCCATGCGTGCTTTTCTGGCTTTTTCTAAAGAGCTTGTTTTTTTCTCTTCTTTTGTTTCTTCTGTATTGTTAATACTTACATCAGGTTCGTGCATTAATATTTCTCCATGGTTTTATTGTAACCTAAAATTGGCAATAATACAAATGTATTACGCCACTCTTACTCCCAAAAATCATGTGGGTAGAAGCTAAAGTAAACTGCTGTAAACTCATCTTCTCCTATTTCAACAAATCTTGCATACAAGTAAGGATTATATGTTTCTCCATATAATATGCTCATACCATAATATTCTGAATATCCCCACCACAGATTTTCTGCACCAAAAGTATGTAATACCTCATCGTATGACATAAAAGAAATTCCAAACAAATCATTTAAACCAAAATACATAACCAGTGGATACACTCCACTTGGTTCATCATAAAGTTGATAACCAATATAAGTATCATGATAACCAATATCAGGATTTAATTGATAATAATTAACTCCTTTGTATTGCCAATCCCATGTACCATTCCGGACATGCTGAGGGTTTAATAAATAACCATGGTCTACCATCTCTTGCAGAGTCATCCAGAATGCATTATGTATTCCATTCATCATTCCCCATGCTTCAGGATGGTCATAATCGCCATTCGGACCATAATAATTATCATAATAACTTGATAAGCTAATATAAACACTACTATCACTGTGGGATACATATATTGTATAACCCCAACCATCAATGATATTCCAATTATAAATTGTAAAACTTTTGTTATCTGCAAATAATGCACTTGCTGTGATTATATCAAAATCTACTTCGTAAAATTGCTCAGGATCATCAACCCATATTATTCCAATATCTCTTTCTCCAAATATGAGATAGCTCATAAAATTATATGCATCAATAACATTTTCTGTTGTAAAATCACTGGAAATTTCAAATTCTGTTGAAGCAAAATTAAATCTATCATCACTATCACGTAATAACGTACCAATACTCCAACCTTCAAAACCAAGAACATTTTCACCCATAAAAGCGCTTACTACACTAATATCATCATTATGCAAATGAGTTATATCACTCATTCCAAAATCAATAAATTCTTCAGGTTCATGCAACAAATTAAGCCAATCGAGTAAGTAAACAACATTACTAATAGTGCTATTGAATAAATCATATGTCATTTGATTCGGATCAATGTTATCATTTGGGTCATCCGTAACATCAGGGGTTGTTGGTGTACTTGTAGGGGTGCTTGTAGGTGCAACTACTGTTGGTGGAATAGTATCATCAGAATCATTATCAAGAAAAAATATCGACACTAAAACAAGAGCAATACAGATTACTACAAATGGGATTGTTATAGCAAGTACAATCTTTTTTGTTTTCTTTGGTTTTTGTTGTGGTATTTGGTGTTGTGAATAATATGGGTGTGCATATTGCTGATATTCATGCTGTTGTGAATACGCTGGTTGCTGAGGATAAACAGGTTGTTGTGGTTGCATTGGTTGCTGATACTCAGGTTGGGGCTGAGCTGGTTGTTGATACTCTGGTTGTGGTTGAACAGGTTGGTACACCGGTTGCTGTGGTTGTATCGGTTGTGGTGTTTGAACTGCAGTTCCACAGCTTGTGCAAAACCTTGTACCTTCCTGTAAAACAGCAGAACAATTTAGGCATTGTGATTTTTGTTGATTTTGATTCATCTAAATAATCCTCCATAACACAACTTTTTACAGTAAACAACAAAGTGAAGTAAAGGAGCGGTTAAGCTCCTTTTACATTTAGTCTTTCTTTTACCTTTGCTTTCTTACCAATCTTATCTCTGAGGTAGTATAGCTTGGCTCGTCTGACCTTACCACGTCTGACAGTTTCGACAGAAACTATAGTTGGTGAGTGTACAGGGAAAACCTTCTCACAACCAACATTATATGATATACGTCTGACAGTAATTGTTTCGTTAATACCACCATGTTTTTTCGCAATGATTGTACCTTCAAAAGCTTGATTTCTTTCGCGATTTCCTTCTTTTACACGAACTGTAACACGAACAGTATCACCAACATTCATTGTTGGTAGTTCGGGCTTCATGTATTCCTCACTTAATGACTTAACTAAATCCACTGATATATCCTCCACTTTGCATTGATAGAAACTCTAGTTTTTTACGCACCTAGAGATAATAACACACCCATATACTAAAAGCAAGCATTTTGTTTTATTGAATGTTCATCTCGCGCGGTTTAACCATAATCGTCTTATAATCAGTATATATTACCATGCCGGGGCGCGCTCCTGTTGGTTTTTTCACGTTTTTTAACATAGTGTAATCCACCTGCACTTTTTTATCGTTTTTTCCGGCAGAGTAATATGCTGCAATCTCAGCAGCTTCTTTTAGAGTTATATCATCAACTTCTCTACCATCAGCTTGGATAATAACATGCGCTCCA
Organism: Oscillospiraceae bacterium; assembly: GCA_031281195.1. Classification (GTDB taxonomy): domain Bacteria; phylum Bacillota; class Clostridia; order Oscillospirales; family Oscillospiraceae; genus WRMH01. The sequence goes on along the minus strand of JAITFS010000192.1, from coordinate 20,011 downwards.
TGTATTTTTTGAGTATGAAGCCAAATATCCGATCTTGATGCTATCTTAAACGTAAGCTTATCGTTTTGAATGTTATTTCTACCGACAAGTATTTTAATTCCATTGGTCGATGTAAAAACCAATGGTTTTAATTCAGTATGTTTTTGTTTGTTGTGTTTAGTTTTGTTTAATTTAAAAGCTTTTATATACCCTGTTTGTGATAATTCATTTCTTATATCCTCCAGTTCTTCTTCGCTTTTTGCTCTGCTTATCTGCTCTATAACACTTTCAATATAATGGAGTTCATTTTCACCGTTTTTAATATGCTCAACAAGAATATTACTTGCATTTCTGGCTTTTGTATAAAGCTTATAATACCTCGCGGCATTTTGCTGTGGTGATTTTAACGGGTCAATTGATATTTCTCTTTTTATCTTTCCATCTTTTGAGTAAAAATCATCAGCTATTAAGATTGTGTCACCTTTTTTAATCAGATGCATGTTTGCTGTTAAAATATCGCCACATTCTCGGTAATAATCACGACGAGATGTATCATCTAACTCTTTTTTTTGTGCTTCAATGCGACGTATAACACGTTTTTGTGCTGTTTTCATTGTCTTACTAAGGTTTGAACTGCGCTGCCGCATACGTTCATCTTTACCATCATTAGTAAACTTTGTATCGAGTGTTGCTGATATGTTATTTGTTTCATGCTTATCATTTATAATTTCATCAGTTAGTTGCTTGTTAGCAGCAGGTGGTTCCTGATATTTTAACCCCGGTAATAACATACGGTTACCAAGCATATCGCCGCTGATACGCCTTAAACAATCTATGATAATTCCATCACTATCTGTTAAGATAATATTCGGTTTACGGCCAAACATTTCTAATATTAATTGTTTATTTGACGGTTCACCTAAAGCACTTGATGTTTTAAGTATTATATATAAAACCCTCTCACCTTCCGGTTGGAAAATGTCAGAAATCTTAGCATTTTGTAAATGTTTTCTTAGCAACATACAAAACATAGGTGGTGATTTAGGGTTTTCAAACTCACCTGTAGTCAAATGTACACGAGTATCAGAGGTACTTACAGATATTAACAGTTTTAACACACCTGTTTGACCTCGTAGAGATAATATAATCAAGTCACGTTCAGGTTGACGGATTTTATCTATCCTGCTACCTACAATCTTTGCTTTTAACTCATCTTTAACTGCTGATAATAACGAATAATTCATTTAATCTCTCGTTTTCGCCATTAAGATATAAATATCCAAATAATGCCTCAAACCCTGTCGCTGCATGGTATTCACCAAAAGTTGCTCCCTTTGGTACAGCACCGGCATAGGCATTTCGTCCTCTTTTATACACTGCAATTTCATCATCATTTAAAAAAGGTAATATTCGCTCTATTGCTAACGCTTGTGACTTTGCACAAACATATTTAACAGTTTTTTTGTGCAGTTCTTTTGCTGTGGTAGTTCCATCTGCGCATAACAACGTCCGTATCATAAGCTCATAAACAGCATCACCAATATGAGCAAGAGCTTGAACAGATATTTCATTTTTATTTTTAATGTTATTTGGTCTTAAAAAATCATTCATAATTTTATAACATACTAAAGGAGTTAGTTGTATATATATTTTTTAGCGGTTTCTATCCAAACGCCTGAGCATCCGTGCTCAGAGGTTTGGCGCTACACCGTCCGTGGTTTCGCTCTACGAAACCGAAAAAACACATATACAACTAACTCCCTAATTATTAACTCTACTTTGAATTAAATATTTTAAATATCGTGTCAAATGGGTCTTCCTCTACCGGAGGTGGAGGCGGTGGTGGAGGTGGCTCAGGTGGAGGTGGCGGAGCTTCAACAACCGGTGGTGCAGCTTGTGCTACCGGCTCAGGTGTTCTTGTTATATTATCAACTTTTCTTGAAATGAACGGGTCATTAAAAACATGTGATGTTTTTACACTGCCTAGTTCGTTAGATACTCTTGGCATATTGTCAAATCTGGTTGCAATAACAACTACACGAATTTCATCCTCCATATCTTCATCAAATGAAGCACCAAAGATAATGTTTGCGTCAGGGTGTGCAGCTTCTGAAACATAACTGGCTGCCATTTCGACTTCTTCAAGATCCATATCGATAGAGCCTGTGATACTAATTAATACACCACGAGCACCTTCTATAGAAGTCTCCATTAGCGGGCTGGTTACTGCGGCTCTAGCGGCTTCTTCGGCTTTACCTTTACCTGCTGCGTGACCTACACCCATGTGAGCATAACCTGCATCCTTCATTATTGAAGTAACGTCTGCAAAGTCAAGATTAATAAAACCTGTCTTTTTAATAAGCTCTGAAATACTTACAACAGCTTGCTGTAACACACTGTCAGCTATTTCAAAAGCATTTGCGAATGTTAGCTTCTGCTCAGATACTGCTTTGAGCCTGTCATTTGGGATTACTAAGAGTGAGTCAACCTTACCAAGCAGGTTTTTGATGCCTTCTTCTGCTTGCTCCATGCGGCGTCTGCCTTCAAAGCTGAACGGTTTTGTCACAACACCAACAGTGAGTGCTTGCGCTTCACGGGCTATATCAGCAACAATTGGTGATGCACCTGTACCTGTGCCGCCACCCATACCGCCGGCGATAAACACCATGTCGGCATCCTCCAGTGCTTTTGCAACACTGTTTCTGCTCTCTTCGGCAGCCTTTTTACCAATTTCAGGGCTTGAGCCTGCACCTTGACCCATTGTTAGCTTCTCGCCGATTTGAACCTTATTACTTGCATTTGATGCAGATAACGCAGGCTTATCCGTATTAATTGCTATAAACTCAACACCTTGAGTTCCGGCGGAGACCATTCTGTTTACGACATTGTTTCCTGCTCCTCCGACTCCTGCTACTTTAATAACTACAACATTGTCGGGTGCGCTTTCTATTGAAACCGCCATGTACTTATCCTCCAGTACTATATTTTGTTCTGTTTTTAATTGTATATAATCAGTATTCATAAGCTCCTGTATTGCGTTATTTTGTTTTTTATTTCACTATACACGCATACCGTTTGTTATTTTATCTTTTTTTTTATCGTAGGTCAACACTTTTCTTTTTGTTTATTATGGTTCGGGCCAAAAGTTTACATTTCCTGATGGATCAGTCATGCTTATAACAACCGGAGTACCCGGATATTCAGCATGAACACGAGCAATTGTTGATGGTAATATACCTAATTTATGCCTTAAATCCCGGATTCCACCAAGAATAACCCTATACATATTCATATAACCAAAGTTTATGTTTACTATATTTGAAACATCTAAGAAATTAACATCATCTGTGATACCTTCATTTACCATTGCAATTAAAATATCCTGCATGTGCTGAAATGCAGTTTCTGCAATTAAACCACTCACTCTTGGTTGATTTCCTGCTACTGCACTTTCGATTTCAACACCTCGTATCTGTATCATTTTTGTTCCGTTCAGCTCAAGAATACTATCTGATACACCCGTATATATATCAAGTATTCTACCTGTTTGATCAATCAATAATAAATCACCTGCAAAGTATATTGTAGCAACCGGTGTACTTTCAAATATTTCTATATTTACTGCATTTGGTAGTGATCTGGTGACATTTGCATCACTAATATACGGTAGTTCTCTACGAATGTTTTGAGATATTCTATCAGTGTTCATAAACATCAATCCATCACCTCTGGTTATACCGGATGCTTCAACAATACTATCATAAGAATAATGGCTGTTGCCGCTAATTCTTACCTCTGTGACACGAAGAAAAGCACTCAATCCGATAATAGTCATAATTGTCATTAGTATTAAACCCACCGCTATATAAGCGGCAGAGCTTTTACTAAGTTGTCGTCTACTACTTCTGGTCATTTGCTTTCTCCTTTCATTAACTCATGTATCACCTAAGATAATATCAACAATTTCTTTTGTAGCATCAGCATTGGTAATTTTCTTTAACGCTTCGGACATACGTTTTAATTTATCACTGTCTGATAAAAGTGAGGTTACTGTGTTATATAGTATTCCACCGGTACATTCTTTTTCTAAAATCACTTCTGCTCCTCCTATACTCTGTAGCTTTTTTGCATTTTCTAACTGTACATTACCCGGTACATAAGGTGACGGTACGATAACCGATGGTTTAGCCAGAGTTGATACTTCTGCTAAAGTGGTAGCTCCCCCTCTGCATAATACAATATCTGCATTTTTCATAATTTCCGGCATATTATTTATATACTCTTTTATATCAGATATTGGCAGGTTTGTTTTATTTCTTAAATCAGCACCACTGTTTCCTGTTGCATGTATATGATAAAACTTTTTTTCTTTGTTGTTTAATTCAATAAACTCTTCCATCATAACATTCATTTTTTCTGCTCCTAACGAACCCCAAAAAGAGACAACTAAAGGTTTATCATCAGATTTTTCGTTTGTTTCTTTTTTAACTTCATCTGTAAACTCCTTGCGAATCGGAGTTCCGGTGTATACAACATGTTTAGAGTTTGAAAATTGTTTTTCATTATCAGGAAAAGATGTCATTATTTTATCAACATGCTTGTACAGTGCTTTTGTTGTCATTCCGGGTACGGCATTTTGTTCATGTAAAAAAGTTGGAATATTTAATCTTACTGCTTCTCTTAAGACAGGGTAGCAAATATACCCACCTGTACCTATCACTGCTGTTGGTTTTAATTCTTTTAGTATTTGTCGAGCTTTATTTCTTGCCTGAACAACATTTTTAACAGTTTTTATGTTATAAATAATATCTTTTGGTTTTATACCTCTTCTGACACCGGTCATTTTTATGTTTATAAGCTCATATCCTGCTGCATTAACCAACCGCTTTTCCATTTCACGGTCTGCACCTATAAATACTATCCCGGCATTTGGTATTCTGCTTTTAATATCATCTGCGATGCTTAGAGCCGGATTTATATGTCCTGCTGTTCCACCGCACACTAATATATAAGTCATAATTATTGTACATTCCCTCTATTAGCTTGAAATTTTTTAAACTTTTATCTGGTTTTTTCTTTTGTAGGAGGTGGTATTTCACGGGAGATTGCAAGGATTATACCAATTTGAATAAGCTGCAACCATAATGCAGTACCACCATAGCTAAAAAATGGAAGTGATATACCCGTAGCAGGCAGAAGATTTGTAACAACTGCGATATTTAGAAACACTTGCAAAGCTAGCAAGCTCGTTATCCCAATAATTACTAAAGTCCCAAATTTATCACTTGCATGAATTGCAAGCCAGTAACCACGCACTATCATTAATGCAAATAACATAAGCACCAGCATTGCACCTATAAATCCCAGTTCTTCACTGACAATTGCAAAAATATAGTCATTATGCTCCTCAGGTAAGTAAAGATATTTTTGCCTGCTTTGCCCTAAGCCCAAACCTAACAGTCCACCTGATCCAACTGCATTTAATGACTGACGAATTTGAAAACCACCTCTTAATGGGTCATCATCAGGATTCATCCATGCATTTATACGCCTTCCCTCATAACCTAAGGCACTAAAATCAGCTGTTGCTCTTATTGTATCAACTGACATATCACTGAGTGATATATTTGCATCAGAGGATCTTAGTTGAAAGAATATTAAACCGCATATCATAGCTGCAAGCATTGCTATAACTAATAAAAACCATCTTAACTGTGTTCCACCTGCAAACATCATAACAGCAGCCAATGCCATAATTATTATCATAGCTGACATGTGCGGTTGCAATCTGAGCAATCCCACCATAATTACTGTTATTATCGCAAATGGCAAAACACCGAATTTAAAAGTTTTCATGCGATCCTCTTTTAATACGCATGCCATCTGAGAAAATGCTAATATCAGAGCCAGTTTAGCTATTTCTGATGGTTGGAAAGTTAACATTCCATTTTCACCACCAAGCCCAATCCATCTTCTGGCACCATTTGCACGAATCCCGATTATAGGAACTAAAACCAGTAAGATTATTGAAATAAGCAGGATTTGCATTGAAAAACGGCTAAATACTCTACTATTTATGCGTGATACCACAAGCATCAAAACAATTCCGGTTATCGCAAACGTAAACTGTCTAAAAAACAATCTAAGTGGTTCACTACTGGTATAAGAACCACGTGCAAAGCTTGCAGAAAGTACCATTATAAGACCAATCAGCAATATCACAATAGTTAATACCAGCATTGGTTTATCAATACCCGGTGACTTAACTTTTGTGTCAGAAAGCTCATCAGATAACTCACGGTCATCCCACAGGAAGAAACCTTCGTCACCAATGTTTGCTTCATGTTCGCTAAAGCTATTGATATTTCTTACATTCTCTTGCTTTGCCATCTAAACAGACAGTTCCTTTCTTGTATTTTTACGGATGTTTTAATTCTATCTTTGAAACACACCAAAATATGCTATGATTGCAAAAAATACAGATGTTATAGTAAATACAGTAAATAATTTACGTTCACTCCAACCTATCATTTCAAAATGATGATGAATAGGTGCCATTTTGAAAACACGTTTACCCTTTGAGATTTTGTAGTAACCGACCTGGATAATGTCCGAAAGTGCTTCGACAAAATAAACAAAACCAAGAATTACTATAATTACCGGCATATCAAGTGCAAAAGCCAATGCACAAACTATTCCACCCAAAAACATTGAGCCTGTGTCACCCATAAATACTTTTGCAGGATTAAAATTAAAAAATAGAAAGACACACAATCCTGCTGTAACTGCTGTAGCTATTACACCAACAGAAATATCATTCCAAATAAATGCCATTATTGCAAAAAATGCAATTACCGGAATTGTAACACCTGTAGCAAGTCCATCTGCTCCATCAGTGAGGTTAACAGAGTTGACAGTACCCACAATTACAAATGACGCAAAAAAGTAATATAAGATAGTAGGTGTCGTAATTGTTGTATTAAAAAATGGTATGTAAATATGTGTTGATAATTCCACATAAGATTCCATTAATAATATAAACACAGAAGAAATAATAAGCTGCAGTAATATTTTATGCCATGCTCTTAAACCTAGATTTCTCTTTTTCTTAATCTTTTCAAAATCGTCAAGAAATCCTATTAACGCAAATAACAATGCAAAGCATAACATAAAAATTATCTCAAGGTTTCCGCTTATAATCTCTCTCATACCAACCGCTATTGATGCAACAACTACACCGGATATAAATATCAGACCACCCATAGTTGGTGTTCCTTGTTTGCTCATGTGCCAAACAGGACCGTCTTCTTGGATCTTTTGTCCTGCTTTAACTTTCCTGAGAACAGGTATCAGTATAAATGCAGCAATTGACGAAATTATTAGAGCTGTCACAAATGTTATTGTATAAATAGCAATCATATTATTCCAATCCTTCTACTGATACTTTTCTTTCTTGAATACGTTGATTTTTTAAGTATTCAGCTACTACTTCTCTATCATCAAAGTCAATTTTATCTTCACCGATTATTTGATATGTTTCGTGACCCTTTCCTGCGATAATTAACACATCACCGGCTTTTAAACTCTCAAGAGCTGTATTTATTGCTTCCTGCCTGTCTGTAATACATTTATAAGATGTACAGCTTCCATCAATTCCACTTAAAATGTCATCAATTATATCTTTTGGGTTTTCAGTTCTTGGGTTATCTGTTGTTACATATACAAAATCAGATAATTCTGTTGCAATTTTGCCCATTAATGGCCGTTTGGCTTTGTCGCGATCTCCACCACACCCAAATAATGTAATAACTCTTTCCTTAGCAAAACCACGAGTAGTTTCTATGATATTGCGTAATGCATCAGGAGTGTGCGCATAATCTATTAAAACTGTAAAATCCTTTCCTGTTTGCACCACTTCTGCTCTGCCTTTTACACCATGATATGTTTTCATTGCATTAATGATGTCTTCAATATCAAAGCCTAAAATTGATGTTGATGCTATAGCCGCTAGTGCATTATAGACTGTAAAAACACCGGGAATAAAAAGCTCGACCCTGCTAATTTCACCAATTTTTAGAACACAAAACTCTGTTTTATCTGCAAATAATTTTACGTCCTTACCAACAAACTCTGCCGAGTTACTTTTCACAGCATAAGTTGATATATTTCCAACGGAGGTTTCTAACATAATTTTTGCAAAAGCATCATCTATATTTATTACGGAGTTTTTGCAGCTTTTAAATAGCAATGATTTTGCATACGCATAATCCTCCATTGTTTCATGAAAATCTAAATGCTCCGGTGATAAGTTTGTAAAAACTCCTATATCAAACTCAATTCCATAGATTCTATGCAAATGCAATGCGTGTGATGATGCTTCCATTACGACATATTCACAGTTTTCAAGTACCATCTTGTCTAATATTTTTTGAACCTCATAAGATTCCGGTGTTGTCAGCTCAGTTGGTAGTTCTCTATCACCAATAAAATTGCCATTTGTACCAATTAATCCAACTTTTTTACTTGCACACTTCTCCAGTATATGTTTAATTAAATGTGTAACACTTGTTTTCCCATTTGTTCCTGTGACAGCTATTGTTGTCATTTTTTTTGCAGGAAACTTAAACCATATTGCCGAAACAAGCGCAAGTGCTTTTCTTGAATCTTTAACTAAAATAAATGGTACAGAAATCTCCGGTTCTTCTTCGCAAATTATACAAACAGCACCTTTTTCTACAGCTTGTTCTAAAAACTTATGACCATCGTGTTTGTATCCACGAACTGCTACAAAAAGCTCACCTGTTCTTACTTCTCTTGAATCATAAGCTACACCAAGAATATGCATATCAGTCTCTGCACAAACCTTGATAACATCTAAGTTATTAAGTAATTCTTTGAGTAGCATGTTTATAATCCTTTACTATATTTTTAGTTTGTTCTGCGCTCTACAGCATCAGCATCAATAAGGGTAACTTCAACTACTGAGCCAAACTGAACTTCACGCCCTGCAGCTATTGATTGCACTGAAACCTGCGCTTTGCTGTCAGATTTTGTAGCACCCGTTGTTCTTATAAACAAACCTCGACCTGCCAGAGCATCTCTGGCTTGTACATAGTTTAATCCTGATAAATGCGGAACTTCAACTTGTTCACGAGGTACATCTTCACCTGCATATATTATTATTTCTGAACCTGATGCTACAAATGCATTTGGTGCAGGGATTTGACCAGTAACTAACTCTGCATTGCCGATTACTCTATATCTAAACCCTTGATTTTCCAGTAATTCTTTTGCCGATTCAACATTTCTGCCTGTGACTCTGGGTACATGGATGTTAATATCTACAATATCTTCATCAGTATATTGCGGCATTATTCCTAAACTCATCGGCAAAATATCAGCAAGCATTTTCCCAACAACCGGTGCTGCCATTGTTCCACCACTGATGTATATTCCTGTATCGTGACTTGGTGTGTCTAAAAGAAGTAATATCATAATTTCCGGATTATCTGCCGGAGCAAAGCCTATAAATGATGTTATGTAATCCTTGTTTGAATTATCATCCTCAGCTCTGATAGCAAGTTGCTCAATATTCTCAGATGTACCGGTCTTACCACCAATTCTATATCCTCTAATACCGGCGTTTTTACCTGTACCGTCTGTAACAACACCTTCCATTATGCTTCTGACCAGAGCTGATGTTTCGTTACTTAATACCTGTCTGACAACAGTTGGCTCATTAGCTTCAATGATATTTCCATCACCATCTGTTATTTGCTTTACTAAATATGGTTGCATTAAATAACCGCCATTTACTGTTGCCGCTGCTGCAGTTATCATTTGAATTGGTGTAATTCTAAATGTTTGTCCAAATGACGCAGAAGCAAGCTGTGTTTGATTGTTTCTGTCAAGAAATACATTTCTATCCCACCATAAGCTTCGTCCCTCTGCTGCACTATCCAGACCGGTTGAACTGAAAAACCCAAATGCTTCAATATATTTATAAAACTTCGGAGCTGTGATTCGTAAACCCATTTCTACGCAAGCTACGTTACAAGAGTTTTGAAACGCTGTACTAAACGTCATTTCACCATGACCCCACCTACGCCAGCAGTTACGTGACGATACATCGTCATACAAACGTACATCAATAGAACCATAACAATGAAATACTGTGTCCATATTTGCAGCATTTTCTTCAAGTGCCATTGCAAAAGTTATTAGCTTAAAAACTGAACCCGGTTCGTAAGAGTCTGAAATTGCTCTATTTCTCCACTGCCTAAACTGTGCATTACGAAACGCCTCGTCAAACTCGTCTTCATCTTCAATATGACTTAGTCTCTCCATTTCAAAATCACTTAATCTTAAAAAATTATTTGGATCAAAGGTTGGATAGTTTGCGATTGCTAAGATTTCACCTGTTCTTGGGTCCATTGCTATACAAATCGCTCCACCTAAAATATCATAATCAATAATAGCTTGTGCCAGGTGTTTTTCTATATAATATTGTATAGATAAATCCGCTGTTAAAATAATATTATTTCCATGCTGTGCTTCATAATAATCACCAAAACCTGCAAGCATAAGCTCCGTACCCTTTGCGTTAGTTAATCTAATGATTCTGCCGTCTACTCCGGTTAAATGTGAATCAAGTCTTCTTTCAATACCATCCAAACCGCTATTATCAGTTCCAACAAAACCAAGAATTTGACTGGCAAGTGAATCATTTGGATAGTACCTCATTGTTGCCGGTTCAAAATGTATACCTTTTAATTTGTACTCACTGATAAAATCTCTAACACGTTCAGTCTCATGGCTTGGTGCTCTATGCTTTATGACTTGATATTGTGATGATGTTCTGCCGATTCTTTCCATGATAGAGCTAAAATCTACACCAAGGATATATGATAAACCCTCTGCAACAAATCTTGAGTCTTGATCAGTAAGTGACATTTCTAACGGACTGATAAAAATATTCTCAACAGGCCCGCTCATAGCGAGTATTCTGTTGTTTCTGTCATAAATTGTTCCTCGTGAGGCTTTTATGCTTGTTTCACGAAGCTGACCACTAAGTGTTCTTGACTCATAGTATGAATTATTTACAATCTGTATATCATATAAACGTGCAGCCAGTATCACAAAGGCAACAATTCCGCACACTGTCAAAAGAAACAATGTACGGACAAGCAAACCCTTGCTTAACCTTTGCTCATTTTTACGTTTTCTTGACTTTTCACCACTTATGGTTCGTGGTCTGCCACCTGCACCTTTTCCGGAACCGACTCTTATTCCACCTGACATAGTTTGAATTCCCTTCATCATTTAACTAATGTTTATATACCTTGTTATCCCACATTAGTTGGTCACGAGGTTCCCTCCCCGAAACTAACACCTCTTAATAGGTTAGCTTACCCGCTTCTAAAGTAACTTGTTAACGATCTTATAAAATCTGCAAAGCTCTGTACTGTTCTTTCACCACCTGTATCAAGTACAATCGCACTATCACGTGGTATTGTGCTTATTGTTATAATTTGTGTTGCATCAGGTCTTGACATTCCAAGCTCATCTCTTGCTACACGCTCTACTTCTTTAATATCAATACTGCTTTCAAATGCAAGCTCAAGTGCTCGATGTATCTCTGTGAGTTCTCTTAGTTGCCCTGTTAATCTAACTGATTCACTTGCTGATTCATGATAACTAACCTGTGCCAGCACAACAAGCACTAACAACACGGACACTATAATTGTGCCAAACACAGCGAATATTGATATTCCCGGCACACTTTTTACTTCTCTAAAGATCTTAGAGCTATTTTTTTCTTGCTCTTTTCTTTTAACCTTTGGTCGCGATACTACAGGATTTTCCACACGAATAGTTTTTGTATCAGCAGCAACATCAATCGCACGAGCTGTATTGCCATTATTATAGCCAAGTGTATTAGCTTTAACTGTCATCTCTATAGCATCCTTTCTATAACTTCTCTGCAATCCTTAACTTGGCACTTCTTGCTCTTGGGTTTTGTTTTATTTCATCTTCATTTGCTGTTATTGGTTTGCGGTTAATAATCTTAAATGTCGCTTTTTTATCACATGTACAAATTGGGAAATCCTTTGGACATTCACAATTTTTTGCTAATCTTACGAACTCTTTTTTTACTATTCTGTCTTCTAATGAATGAAAACTTATAATACAAAGCCTTCCGTGTTTATAAAGTAAGTCTGGAGCTTCTGTCAGCATTTTTTCTAATGCTTCAAGCTCATTGTTAACTGCGATTCTTATAGCTTGAAATGTCCGTTTCGACGGGTGTTGCGCTTCATGTCTTGCGTATGCTGGTATGGAAGATTTTATGATTTCGTTTAATTCATAAGTTGTTTTTATAGGAGTTCGTTGACGCTTTTTAATTATTTCTTTAACTATGAGCTTTGTATATTTTTCTTCTCCGTACCCAAATAATATGTTTTGCAATTCCTTCTCGTCATAGTTGTTAACAATGTTGTACGCTGTTTGTTCTGAATCTTGATCCATTCGCATATCAAGGTCTGAATTCTGGTTGTATGAAAATCCGCGCTCCTTATTATCTAACTGAGGTGATGATACTCCAAGGTCAAATATCATTCCATCAACCTTATTTATTTTGTACCCGGCAAGTATTTCCGCAATTTCTGCAAAGTTTCCATGAACATAAATTATTTTGTTTTCAAACTCTTTTAGATTATCCTTTGCAATTTTTATTGCTGTTTTATCACAATCTATTGCTATTAATTTTCCCGTTGTTAATCTTTTAGCAATCTCTTTTGAGTGTCCGCCGAGTCCTAATGTTCCATCAACATATATTCCCCCGGCGGTTATATTTAATCCCTCTATGCTCTTTTCTAAAATAACCGGTGTGTGTCTTTTATCCATATTTTGCGTTACCTTTGTTTTGGTAATTAGAAATCTAACTCATCAAGCACCAGTGCAATGTTTTCAGGTGATGTTTCCTCTTCGTCAATTATTCTAAACTTTTCTGTATCCCAAAATTGTACGCATGTTCCTACTCCGACCACTGTTACATCTTTAACAAGACCTTTTTTATCACGTAGGTTTTGCGGTAGTGTAATCCTCCCCTGACTATCAACATCACATTTTTTAGCATTAGAAAACATACCACGCGCTTTAACCTGCTTGCGTATCGGCATTGCTTCTACTTTTTCAAGCAAACGTTCCCAACTTTTATTGGAAAAAGCAGTAAGACAGTCTTCATCTGTAATTGTCACATGAAAATCCTTACCAAGGTCATCACGTAATGACGATGGAATGAATAAACGTCCTTTGGCATCAATTTTATGTTCGTAAATACCTGTCACTTTTCCGCTCCTTTGTGGGGTTGTTCAACACTATTCACCACTATCCACCACTTTGCTACACCGGATTATATCTCAAAACCCTGTAATAGTCAAGCAAAAAAAGCATTTTTATTAGACAATTTGTCTATTAAAAATGCCGAATTTTGTTGTTTATGATTATTGCACTATATATAGTGTTTTTGTTTTTCTAACACACTATATATACCATTATAAATCCTGTAGCATCCAAAGTCCTAACCCCGGATTATCAATAATATAAACATCTTTTCTTTGTTTGCACTCTTTTATTGCTTCATCATACGGTAAGTAATCGTATCCTACACCCTCAATATCATTTTTCCCTAAATGTCGTGTTGCATAAGTCACATTAAAACGACCGTCAGTTGAACCATGTATTAAATGTGCCGCAGCAGATAAATTACCCATTAATTCCGGATTGGATTTACAAAGCTTTAGTATATTTTCTCTACCAACATAACCATATTTCCTAATTAATCTGTCAATTTCTTCATCTTCCCCGAATTTTTCTACTCCCGGAGCTAAAACTACTAAATGCCCGTCGTTTGCCATAGCCATTCTTGTTCTATATATCGCTTTGTTTCCAAGCCATGTAGAGCGACATTCTTTTTCGTCTAAAAACACAAAACATGTTTGGATTGGTTTATCAAGCTTGATAATGTTAAACCTTTGGCTCATAGCAACAGCTTTGTTAAATCCATCACGATTTTTACTGATATATAGTCCTAAAATATCCGTTTTTGCTTCTTTTGTAACGGTAACTGTTAGAACATATTCAATTGGTAGTTTTGTTAAATAATGCTGTTCGGCATAATCAAAAACTTTTCGCACAGGTGAAAAGTCACGCCCCATAATTCGTTCCATACCATAAAACGCACCAAGAATATGCGACTTATTAATAAAAGCACTACCACCGCACCCGACAACGATATTTTTTGTATAGTTTGCCATTCCAACAACCTCGTGCGGAACAACCTGTCCAATTGATAATATCAAATCATACGATTTATCAAGTATATAATTAGATAATTCAATATCCATTGCTTCATTTATTAAACCATCAGAAACATCATAAACAAAATCACTTGGTACTTCTCCGATTTTTTTCACACCATTTCGCCAATCATGCACAAGAAAAGAACTCTCAGGAATAATGTCACCAAAAAATGTTATCTGTTCCGCTCTTGTCATCGGTACATGCGTACCAAGAGCAGGTAAAATATCAACTTTTGCATCGCGCTCATTTTTTAAGAGATCATAATACATTGATGTTATTTTGCCTGCACCTGAGCTTGGGCGAGTAATATCAGGTGGAATTAGTAATACTCGATTTAACTTGCGACCTGAAATAGATTTAGCAAGACAGCTTTTTATCTGCTCATCACTTAGTCCATTTATTTCATCCTCTAAGAGTATCACGTACTGCACCTGTCCCTTTTATTAGTAGTTCAAAATATTCAATAACTGTGTTTCCTAAGTTTACTTCGTATAAATCTACACCAAAAATATCAGCGTTTGATAAAATTGGTTTTAATATTTCGCTGACATCAACTGATGATCCAAGCTTAACATCTTCAAGTAAAGGCACAATCTCATACAGCATTGGATCCGGTTCAAGTTCATAAGGTTCACCATTATCATCAACACCAAGTAAATAACGACACCAACCGGCAAACACCAGAGGAATAGCCCTCAGTGTAGTTATATCAAGCGCATCTTTAGCAATATACGCTTTTATTGTTTCTCCAAATCTAACAGCCAGTTTTTTTGATGTGTCTGTAACTATTCGTTGTGGTGTATCGGGTATAAAAGGATTTGGGAAACGCACATCTATAACTGTTGTTATAAACTCAGATGGTGATATTATACCCGGATCGACAACAACAGGTAACCCCTCCTCTGCCACACGTTTTACTAATCTTAATAAATCCTCATCACGCATAGCATCACTAATTCGTGTGTAAGAGAGCATACATGCAAAAATTGCAAGTGCTGTATGCAGAGGATTTAAGCATGTGCAGACCTTCATTTTTTCCACTTTGTCAACTGTTTCTAAATCGGTAAATATTACACCGACCTTTTCCAGCGGCGGTCTGCCATTTGGAAACTTATCTTCGACAACAAGATACTCCGGGCTTTCAGTGTTTACATACGGTGCTACAAATGAATTTTTTTCTGTAACAATACCCTTCATATTTTTCACACCGTCATCTGTCAGAGTATTATATACAGATTCGTCGGGATATGGAGTTATCTTATCTATCATTGTGGAGGGGAAATATACTAAATTAGGATTATCAATATACTCAAGAAAATTACCGTCAACAAACCCTCTATCAATCCATTTTACAACATAACGCCGAATTGCATTATAAAGAACATTCCCATTATGAGAGCAGTTATCCATACTGACAATACTTATTGGATAAGCACCATTTAAATAACGGTGATAACAAAGTGCTGCCAGTTTACCTAAAAATGCTTCAGATTTATTTGGACCATTAGTTAAGTCTGATATATTCACATCATAACCTTTTTCAGTTATTGTCAAACTCACCATCTGCAAGCTATTTGCACTAAATATCTCGCATAAACGTTTCTCACCATCATCATCCATCTTAATAGACTCAACAACACTACCAACAACTGTTTTTTCCTTAGTACCATCAGGCATTAAGGTAACAGCGATACTTAAATCGTCAAAAGGAGTATATACATCATCAATGATTTCATAATCATACCCTTCTGCCATTATTAACCCTTTATCAATTAGACCTTCATCAAGCAATCGCTGTGCTAGAACAGCAATATACGCACGAGAGATATTTCCCGCTCCAAAGTGTAACCAGGTAGGTTCATTCTTAGTTTTTTCACGTATTGCTAATCGGTCATATTCGGGCAAAACATACCTTTTAGCTTCCCATTTTTTTCTTTTTTGTAAACCCTTATCACTTAATTTCATTATAATTAAAGAACTCCTTTGCATTAAAATAACTAATATCTTGAATCATTTTCCCTACTTCTTTTATATCATTGTGGTACTTTCCATCATTTATCCAACTACCAACTATATTGCACAATATACGTCTGAAATACTCATGCCTTGTGTAGCTTAAAAAGCTTCTTGAGTCGGTAAGCATACCTATAAAGTTTGCCAGTAGATTACTTTCTGCAAAACATTTTATCTGCTGTTCCATTCCGTAAAATGTATCGTTAAACCACCACGCACTTCCCTGTTGAAGCTTACTTTTAATACCTACTTCGGGAAATGCTCCTGTTAAAATACTAACCGCATGATTGTTAATCGGGTTTATCGGAAATATTATCGTTTTTGGTAATGAATCGTTAACGTTCATTGAGTTTAATAATTCTGCTAACGCTGTTATACCGGTGTTTGAACCAATAGTATCAAAACCGGTATTTACACCAACTTGTTTATGCATAGTATCATTTACATTCCGTAAAACACCGTAATGCAACTGCATAACCCAGTTTAATCTTTTATAATGAGTAGCACAAAATAGCAATACAGCACTTTGATATGCATTTATATCTGATTCATTTAGTTTTTCCTTGTTTATAGCTTTATCAAATATCTTTTCAATTTTCTTTTCTGATAATGTCGAGAATGGTATATCATTAAATCCATGGTCACTGGTACGACAACCGTTTACATTAAAATACTCTATGCGGTTAACTAAAGCTGTTTTTAGATCTTCAAAGCTTTTTATTTTAACCCCTGCAGCTTCACCGAGTTTTTTCATATAAGTTGTATAATGTTCATTATTTATGTTTAAAATAGCATCAGGACGAAAACATGGGTATACACGAGTATTACAATCAGCGTCTTTGGTAATTTTCATATGCCATTTTAAATCATCTATCGGGTCATCAGTAGTAACAACAACCTCAACGTTACTTTTGGTCATAATTCCACAAGCACTTAGAGTATCATCATCTTTTAGTTTATTGTTACATAGCTCAAATATTTTCTCTGCTGTATTTTCATTTAATACCTCATAGCAATCAAAATATCGCTGCAGCTCCATATATGTCCAATGATACACAGGGTTTCCTATTGCACGCGGTAACATTTTTGAATATGCTAAAAACTTCTCCCAACTCGAAGCATTACCTGTGATATATCTCTCATCGATACCATTAGCCCGCATTAGCCGCCACTTATAATGGTCTCCGCTTAACCAGGCTTCGGTTATATCAACAAACTTTTTGTCTTCATATATCTCTTTTGCATCAAGGTGGCAATGATAGTCAATAATCGGCATAGGTGCTGCATAATCATGATACAGCACCCTTGATGTTTCGTTTTCAAGTAGGAAATCCTTATCCATAAATTGTTTCATGGTGTAATTCCAATCTTTCCTCATACAATAAAGTACATTAAATTAAATCCAATGTCAACAAAAAAATAAATACTATTATCATTGAAAATAATTATATATAATGTATAATGTTTTTAGAAAATTTAGGGAGAAACAACATGACATTTTTTAAACAAAAGCGGAAATTATTAGCATTATTTATTACTGTTGTATTAATGACAACATTTATTTTGCCTGTTTTTACAACAAGTGCAGCACCTTTTGAACTGCATATAGACTTTGAGGATGGTTCAACCGGTGGTTTTGAACCACGTGAGGGAAACGGTGAAGTTTCTATTACAGATCGTGAAGCACATACCGGCACTCACTCTTTGCTTATGACAGGGCGTACAAGTGGATGGCATGGAGCTTCAATAAATGTAACAGATTTGATTGTACCCGGCGTGACATATCATATTTCTATCTGGGTTTTACCTGACAATCCGGATTCATCACGTTTTAGACTTTCCACTCAAGTTGGTCACGGAGATTTAGCAACCTATGACAACATTGAAATAGAGACGGTTAGTACCGATAGTGGTTGGGTGCAACTCTCCGGCACAAGAACATACCCAAACTCGAATTATATAACTATATATGTAGAAAATGATACTTCTACTGCTTCTTTTTTTGTTGATGATTTTTCATTAATTGCACTTGAAGACGGTGGTATTCCGCAAGCAAGCATAGATTTACCTTCTTTGCATGAAAGGTATAAGGATTTCTTTTTATTTGGTACTGCTGTTAGTGCCAGTGATATGACAGGACGACGTTTTGATCTTGTTGAAAGACATTTTAATGTAATTACAGCAGGAAACGCTATGAAACCCGATGCACTTACAAGACCCGAACGTGGTGAGTTTCGTTTTGATGTAGCTGATAATTTAGTTAATCCCGCATTAGATGCAGGATTTGATGTAATCGGGCATACTCTTGTCTGGCACTCACAATCGCGAGATTGGCTCATTGCTGACGATGACGGAGAGATACTAACTCGAAGTGAAGCTAGAGATAACATGGAAAACTATATAAACACAGTAGCAGGTCATTTTAAAGGCCGTGTTATTGCATGGGATGTTGTAAACGAAGCATTTAAGGACAATGTTAATACAAACTTTACCAACTGGCGAGATGAATTACGTACACAAAACAGCACCAACAACAGAAACTCCTGGTATAGAGCTTATGCAAATGGAGCAGATGTTGATGCTGGAGAATGTGGCTCTGACTACTTATATGATGCGTTTGTTTTCACACGGATAGCCGACCCGGGAGCTGTGCTATATTATAATGATTTTAATGAGGAATTTCCCGGCAAACGTGAAGCAATAGCACAGATGACCGAAGAGTTAAATGAGCGTTGGTTAGATGACCCAAGAAATACAGAACCGGGCAGACTTCTCATTGAAGGGCTTGGAATGCAAGCGCATTACTGGACAAGTCAACTGGACCCGGCTGATGTTGAAGCTACTATAGTTCGATGGGCACAAACAGGTGCAGAGATTTCTATAACAGAGTTAGATATTCCAATGGGTTCATGGAATAACTATTTGGAACTAAGCTTTGAGAATGAAATGCGACAAGCAGAATTATATGCAGAGTTGTTTTTGATATTCAAAAAACACGCAGATAAAATTGAACGTGTCACAATCTGGGGAATTGATGATGTTACCAGTTGGCGGAGACCGGGTGCTCCCCTGTTATTTGATGAAGAAGGTTATGCAAAATACGCATTTTATGCAGTTCTTGACCCTGTAGGTTTTCTTGCAGGTAACTTTGAAGGTGTAAAAGAAAGTGGCATACTACCCGAACTCACTCCTTTTGGACCGCCAACCCCATCAACTCCACCGGAATCACCACCAACAGATCCCGATCACACTCCCGATTCACCAGCCCCATCACCACCCGGTGATGATAGTATTGATGATGAGGGTATGCCTGTAATACTAACAGTAATGTTATGGTCATTTGGTATAACTTTAGCAATCGCAGCCGTATTGGTATTGATAATAATTGTAAGGAAAAAAACAAATTAACTAGGAGGAAACATCATGGATAGGTACGCACACAGAAAAGGAACAGCAACCGTTCACATCAAAGAAAAAGACGGAACACCATTATTAAACAAAGAAGTTTTGGTCACACAATTATCAAGCAAGGAAATGTACGGATGTGCAGGATTTGATACAATCCAAGTTGTAAACAATGACTTACAAGGCGAAGAAAAAAAGATTGCAGAAACTAAAGTAGAAAAAATGATGGAAATATTCAATTTCATCACTTTAC
>JAITFS010000216.1 GCA_031281195.1 Oscillospiraceae bacterium | reverse complement strand
CACTGCTTAACATGAAAATTATAGCAATAAACAATAATCGGGTGGGATGCCGGGGTGCATCAGCGGGGCGGCTAAGAGCAAACAAACAAAATCTCATGAAAAAATGGGGAAACTCAAATCAATGCTTACTTCTTGCAAGGAAAATTATTTTCATGTATAATACCAAAACACAATACAAAAAGAGGAGAGAACGGCCATGCAAACAAAAATAAAGATTATCTTAGGTATTGCACTTACTACAATAATAGGAGTGCTTGCTGGAGTCTTTGCGATGATGATGTCAAATCCGGCAGAAGACGCATCAACAGGACTTTACACAATATTATTTATAGCTGCAATATTGCTTAGCATTGTGGCAATTGCTGCTGTAGCTTTTTTTGTGACAAAAAAGATCATTTTTTACGAAAATTTATTAGATAGTATAGAGTTTCCAATTACTGTTACAGACATGAACAGAAGATGGACATTTATAAATAAAGCGGTTGAAGATATGCTAGGAAAAACACGCGACCAGATACGCGGACATCAATGCTCCGAGTGGGGAGCAGCTATTTGCGGTACAGATAATTGTGGAATTAATTGTTTAGAAAAAGGCAACAAATCAACCGAGTTTGAACAATTTGACATGACATTTAGAGTTTATGTAAGCTATATGACAGACAGAAATAGTAAAAAACTCGGACACATCGAGTTTGTACAAAATATTTCAGACCTTGTAGAAAGTCAAATTGCAGAAGCAGGATTAGTCGCAGAAATTGAAAAAATTATCGATTCATTTGTAACATCAGCTAACCAAATATCTGATGGTTCACAATCACTTGCACAAGGTACAACAGAACAAGCCGCATCAATTCAAGAACTCTCAAGCTCTATATCAGAGGTTTCAGAAAAAACCAAATCAAATGCAAATATGGCATCAAAAGCAGCAGGACTAACCGACACAATAAGAAACAATGCACAAAAAGGTAGCCGTCAAATGAAGGATATGATAACTGCAGTTGACGAAATAAATGAAGCAAGCGGAAAAATCAGCAAAGTCATCAAGGTTATTGACGACATTGCATTCCAAACAAATATTCTTGCTCTTAACGCTGCTGTTGAAGCAGCACGTGCAGGACAGCATGGTAAAGGCTTTGCTGTTGTTGCTGAGGAGGTTCGTAATCTGGCAGCAAAAAGTGCAGAAGCCGCAAAGGATACCAGCAGTTTAATTGAAAACTCGATTGAAAAAGCAAACTTGGGAGTAAGTATTGCAGGAGAAACATCTACAAGTCTGGTTGATATTGTAAACGGAGTAAATGAAAGCAACGAGCTGGTTAGTGTAATCGCCAAATCATCAGAGGAGCAGTCAGTTGCAATCAGTCAAATAAATATCGGTATAGACCAAGTTGCACAAGTTGTTCAACAAAACAGTGCAACTGCACAGCAAAGCGCTGCTACATCAACAGAAATGAGTTCAAAAGCAAAGCTGCTTAAGGAAATGATTGATGCATTTGAGGACAAATATCACGTCTCAGAAATCGCCGCTCACCACCCGCAGAAGCAATTAGGAGTAGGGAGTAGTGAATAAAGTGTTTGATTGGAGCGTAAGTCAGTAGGGGACGATGGCAATCGTCCCGTAGAGTTTGCTCTAACTTCACGGGCGGATTGCCATCCGCCCCTACAAAAAACTAAAAAAACAGAGGTTTTTACATGGAAGAGAAAATATCATTATTTGTGCCGGGGCGATTGTGCCTGTTTGGAGAGCATAGCGACTGGGCAGGATTACAGCGAGTTATTAATGCAAATATTGTACCCGGAGCATCAATCGTCACAGGGATTGAGCAAGGCATATATGCAGACGTATGCTTGTCGGATAACTTTTCTGTACATAACACATCAAAACAGCTAAAAAACACATGGGTAGACTTCGAAAGCCCAATGCAACTAAGCGAACTAAAAAAAACCGCAGCATCTGACAGTTACTTTGCGTATGTTGCAGGGGTTGCGTCATATTTGTTGGAGAACTATCATGTTAGTGGACTGAAAATTACTATCACAAACATGACACTTCCTGTGAAGTCGGGACTATCCTCAAGTGCCGCAATCTGCGTGCTTGTGGCAAGAGCATTTAACAAATTATACAACCTCAATATGAGTACGCTCGGCGAAATGACAATGGCATTTAAAGGTGAGCAACGCACCAAGTCACGTTGCGGACGCCTTGATCAGGCTTGTGCATTTGGAGAAAACCCGATATTAATGACATTTGACGGAGAAGACATTGAAGTTGAGCGGCTTGTTGTAAAAGAACCGCTGTATTGGGTGTTTTCTGACGTGGGTGGAACTAAGGATACTATCGGTATTTTATCTGATTTAAACAGGTGTTACCCCTTTGCACAAAACGAAATAGAGCAAAATGTTCATCTGGCACTTGGAATACAAAATCAAGAAATAACCAAACAAGCTGTTGAGTTTATGAAAAACGGAGATGCCCCTTCACTTGGCAAATTAATGGTAAAAGCACAAGAGTTATTCGATGAAAAAATCGCACCTGCATCACCAAAAAATCTCAAAGCACCAAAACTCCATGTACTACTTAAAGATGAAGCTATAAAAGCACTCACTTACGGTGGAAAAGGAGTAGGTTCACAAGGTGACGGGTCAATCCAATTTCTCGCAAAGGATGAAAAATGTCAAAAAGAGTTAGTAAAATACTTGGAAAACAAAGGATTATCAGCACATTCATTTACAATTAAACCACGCCACCGTGTACATAAAGCGATAATTCCGGTCGCAGGGTTTGGCACCAGACTATACCCAACCACACGAGCTATAAAAAAAGAGTTTATACCGGTTATAGACAAGGATGGATTGGTAAAACCCGTAATATTAGTTATATTAGAGCAACTGTACGACAGCGGAATTGACGAGATATGCCTAATCACCGGTGGAGAAGAAGACATCGAAGCATATACAAAGTTTTTTATGGCACCCCTACTTGATGACCACCTACGCAAATTACCAAAAAAAATGCGTGAGTATGAAGAAAAAATACTTGCAATAGGTAAGCTATTAACATTTAGAATACAAACAGAGAGAAAAGGTTTTGGACACGCTGTGTTCCAATGTAAGGATTTTGTCGGAAACGAACCTGTGCTGCTACTTTTAGGTGACACAATTTATCAATCAAATACAGAAAAAACTTGCAGTCAGCAGCTTTTGGAAGCTTATGGACAACTTGATAAACCAATAGTTTCAATACATAAAACACCACTTGAGCAGGTGGTGCATTATGGAATACTCACAGGTACATGGGAGGATAAAAAGCAAAAAGTGCTAAAAGTGACTGAGTTTGCAGAAAAACCAACTGTTGAATACGCAGAGGATTACCTCAGTGTTACAATAAAGAATAAAGAAAAAGCATACTTCTCCGTTTTTGGACAATACATTTTAACACCCGAGGTTTTTACACAGCTTGAAAAAAATATCTCAGACAAAAAAGCCACAGAAAAAAATGGTGAATACGGTCTAACTGACGCTCTGGCTTCATTTATTGACAAAGGTGGAATATATGGATTTGTACCCGACGGCGAAATGTTCGACACAGGTAACGCCGAAGCATACAAATACACAATTCAGCACTATTTTTGAGTTTCCCCATTTTATAGGATTGAAGTTGGTTCAAACAGATGCAGCAGTAGAGTAGATTGACATTTCTGAAATGAAAAAGTTAAATTTAAATAATGACGTTTGTTTCCTCTTAGC
>JAITFS010000176.1 GCA_031281195.1 Oscillospiraceae bacterium | reverse complement strand
TTACGATTTTGTACAATTTTAGTTAAATGCAACCTCTTCTTTGACTGAGTTGTTGCAATTATGTTAATTTCTATGACTGTCGGCATCAATATGGTTGCATTTACTTTGACCGCCTACCCTTGTGTAATTTTTTCACTTGCTAAATAGATTTTGTTTGACAAACACTCTATATCTGTGTATTATAGTAATGTGGAAAAAAACTGTTTGCAGTTTTTGGGGGAACTGGTGCCTACACCGGATCCCTATTTTTCAACCCAACACCAAGCGCTCGACCTCGCCCCAATCATGTGCTCTAAAACAACCTTTCAAAAATCCTCTTGATTTTTACTAAAAGTGGGTCGGATTTGGGGTCGATTGGCGGTACTTTTATCGTATGACATCCCGCCAAATTTCCTCCGAGAATGTCTGAAAATAACTGGTCGCCAATAACAGCAATTTCTGATAAATCTGAAATACCAAGAGTTTCTGCTGCTTTTTTGTAATTTTTTAAAGAAGGCTTTTTTGCGTTTGATATATACCCAATATTAAATATATCAGCAAAATGTTTAACACGTTTTTCATTCCCGTTTGACAGAAAAAATAGAGGTAGATTGCGTGAATTTATCCAGTTTTTCACGTTTTCTGAAATGTTAAACCCGCCGTCTGTGACAATCGTATTGTCAATATCAAGAATAACAGCTCGGATATTATTAGAGTACAGGTAGTCAAGTGTTATTTCCGTAGTGCTCGAAAAGTGAGCATTAGGTTTAATTTTCATAGCCAAATTCCTCACGAAACTGGATAAAATTCCAAGCCAAAGTTTATAACATTGATAAACTCAGGAATATTTACTATACAAAGTGTAATAATAATAGTGGCATATACACTGATTTTTACAGCATTATGAGTTTTACTTAAAATCTTATCTATCAGCTTAAATAAAAGTGCAATATACGCCCACCCAAAATAAAGTGAGTATAAGAAAGTTTCGTGATATTCAAGACCGTAGCCAAAAATACCTACAATAAAGAAACCAAAAACTATCCATCCTATACAGATTTGTGAAAATCTATCATTATAATTAAACGCAAAACCTAATAAAGCCAATATTAAAAGAGACAAACCAATATAATCTACAGAAGTTGTATCAGCTGCCCAGTATACATAACTAGAAAAAGAATCTAAACTTAAGAACATAACAAATCCGTCAGGAGCAATTACACACTCCTTAACAAAGTTCAAGAAATATAGTATTTTTTCTGATATTGGTTTTGTTGGTGTACTAAATCTTAAAAACCAGTTCAAACCACTTTCTACATATATCAAAGTAGTTAGTACTCCAAAAACAGAAAATACAATTAGAGCTTTTAATGCATCGAAAAAAAGACAACTTACTTTATCCATCAAAGTTTTTCCCTTAATAATGAGTGGTAGCAATACACCAGTTGTGATTAAAGCACCGGTGGCAGCAATGTATAAGTTTTCTTTATTTTCTTTGTTTTCTAGGTATGTATATAAAAATAAATTCAGTAGAAATATCGAAAATACATATTGCTCAATGGTAAATGCGAATATTATAAATGGGTATGTAACTGATGTGATTACTAAAAATGCTGTCTTAGATATCCCACTTAGTTTTAAAAACCTACTCTGCATTATTGCACAAGCGACTATTAGGATAATATGGACAAATTGAATAAGAAAATAAATTGCTCTCGGAGAGAAAAATAAAATTCTAGAAATTGGATAAATTATTGAATAAATGGGTAGGTATAGTATTTCAAATAAAGGTCTTTGAAAAAGAAGTTGACCTCTAAATGTAGCTCTACCTAAAAAATATAAAGAATCAGCACTATAGATATAATTAATACCTTCAGAAAATGACGTTGTTTTGTTGTAAAGCACAAGAATTAACACTGTAAAAACCATTACGCTAAATAAAAAATATAGCTTTTCTATTTTATCTGCTATTTTTATTTCAACACATGTTTTTTTATAAACAACATTCCAAAGTTTATACATGCACACAAAAATACAAGGGAACGCAAGACAAGAAATTAGAGTAACAACAACTATACCAAATACGTATAAGGTTGAGACAGAAAAATAATTCAATATAAAATTCCGTAAAAGTGGAACCAAGGATTCAAGAGCTGGGGGAATGTGATTAGTGACATCAACACTTTGCAACGAAAACAGTGTTTTAAGTACATGAATCATTAAAGATGAAGTCATCAGTGAGTGCATTGCACTTATCGAAGTTAGTAGGCTGAAAATAAATACTTTTTTATTAAGTTCAGAAAATATTTCAATTAAAAACGATTTCTTTACAAAGAGGTAATACCATGCACAAATCGCTACAGGTATACCAATAGAATGCCCTATTATTAGAACGCTATGTTTTGCATCCTTGAGACATATAGCCGTTAAAGCAACCCCGGAGAACATAAATAACCATTTGACAATTTTCTTTTCGAAAAATCCTTGCATTTTAATTGTCATCTATTTTCAACTTCCTTAATTTAAGTAAAGTAATGCAACTGTTGCCACCGCATATATCAAGCACGCTGCAATCAGGGTTATGTCAGAAAAAATAACCGTTGTCGGGTCGCCGTGACCATTGCTGTGTTTCTCGCTATAAACAAGAAGTGAATACTTACATACTATGAAAATCACAAGCGGCACGGTGTAAATCATATTAGTCTCTTGATACATTGTCCAAAGTGAATAAAACACAATAGTTAAACCTGCACATACAAAGTGCATAGCATTTAAAAATTGTAAATTATAACTTTCAAGAACAATACGAGTTTCACCATCTGTTGTTTTAAGCATTTCACCACGACGTTTTCCAAACGCCATAAAGAGCGACATTGCCACAACTGTTAAAAACAGCCAGTTGGACATACCATCGGTTATTAATGCACCACCTATAAACACGCGCAGGACAAATCCTGTTGCGATACAAAAACAATCAATAATGGGTTTGTGCTTTAGCCATAAGCAGTAAAGTAGATTTACCAAGATATACACTACAACCAAAACAAAAACATCAAGTTTCACAAAAAAAGCCACAATAAGCCCGAAGAGTAAAAGGAAACTACAGAAAAATGCCGCTTTAAACTTTGTAAGCTCTCCCGAAGCAATTGGACGTGTGCGTTTCGTGGGATGCAGTGCGTCTTTCTCTGCATCGCAAATGTCATTAAATACATATACTGCCGATGAAACTAAACAAAATGCTACAAAAGCTATTGATGTCAAGACAAATTTCTCGTAGTCAAAGAGTTCAGACGAAAACACAAGCGGTATGAAAATGAATATGTTTTTTAGCCAGTTTTTCGGACGCATTTCCTTGATATATAAAACCAATTTCATGACTCTCCTAGCTAATATATTTCTCGGAGTGTTTTCCCGTCGAAGTATGCACATAGTCTCGCAAGCGAGCCATTACAACCTCGACGAGTTTTCTCCGAGAAACGAAAAATGCCGTGTACGTTAAGAACTATAAGTTCTTTTCTAGCTAACTGCGGTTTCGCTATAGAAGATCCGTAGGTTCTTCCTTATGCGAGCCGCAGGCTCGCTATGTACACAGCACGATATGTGCTACACTGGCGACTATTAAAGACTGATAAAACTTGCACCTAAGTGCAAATAGCTTTATAATAGCCACTAAGGTATTGCTATTATGCAATTGTGTACGTAGACCGTTACGTATGCAGGTCGGAGGGTGGAACTAACACTCTCCGGCTGCCGCCGACAAGTCGGCGAGGCACTTTCGTTTCCATTTATTAGTATAAATTATGATAAAATAAAATGCAAGTGTTTTGTTAGGAAAAAGTGCGTGGAATAAAAAGTGAGATTTTCGAAAAAAATAAACGAAAGAAACAAATATGGTATAGCTCTTAGCATAGATGAAGAAATGAGGTAAATATTATGAGCAATTCAATTTTGAGTATTATACTATCTTCTAGTGTAGTAGCAACTGTTATTATAGTATTTTGCAACTGGATTCAAAATAACAGAAAGAGCATACTTGAAAGAATAACTGATGAACGTAAACAATGGCGCGATGATATGCGTACGTGTGCGTTGAAATTTCAAAGAGAGCATGATTTGAACGCATCAAAGGATTTACTTGCTAGCATTAAATTAAGAATTAACGCATATGGTATTACTAATGAAAATGATTATTTAAGCGATGGGCATATTTGGAAAATAATAACAGAATATGAAGCTCTTGAGGAGGCAGCAGATATTGAAGATGCAATAGAACCTGTAGTTGTTACAGATGAAGTAGTGATAAAACAAAAAGAAATTAAAAATATAATAATAGAACTTCTGTCTTGTTTGTTGAAAAATGATTGGGAAAGGTCAAAATCTGAAGTACTAATCAACAAATATCCTTTAATTTGTATTGCAATAAGCTTGTTTTTTATTATTTTATCAATTGCACCATTAATTACAACAGGAGCATACAATTCAAAAACTCTGTCAACTGACACTGTGCTAATTCTAACCACAGTAATTTTAGGTGTTTTTGCTTTAATTATAACAGGATGTTTAAACTATATACAGTTAAATAAAAGAGTTGTTGATATTTATTCAGATACTTTTACAAGTAAAAATAAAAAATCTTATGCATGGTTCAAATATCATGTTTACCCACAGTTTACAAATGCGGTTGTTGCTCTATTAGGTATCTACATCATAGTAAGTGCAATTATAGAGCAGATTAGGAATGGTGTAAACAATGGAATAACTGTTTATATTGGAATTATTTTAATTGCAACATCTTTTTATAATGGTATGGTTTTAGATGATTATAACCGTAAACAAAAACAATCAACAAAAAAGTATTTTGACACAATTGATAATATTCTTAACTCATGAACTTTATTTGATAAATGTTAAGCTATAAGTTTTTTAAGCAATTGCCGACTTATACGATTTCCTCGAATTTTTCGATGCAATTTATTGACATTGAAACCCATCACAACGAGCAATTACATTTATGTTTCCACGATGTCGTTATTGTTCATCGACAGTTTCCTCCTCGCTCACATCGTTATCATCGACCACAGTTTGCAATCCCACCATTTCCTGTTCTACCTCAAACTCATCAACCCACTCGGCGAGTTTTTCTTGGAGCAGAGTTTTGTCCGGCAAATAGAAGCTGTACTCGGAAGCATAGATATTAGCTCCTTCAGGCAGGGTTAGTTCAACAATGCTGTCGTTCTTTTCCTCGCAGAGCAAAATACCGACGGTGGGGTTCTCTTTTTCTGTTTTTACAAAACGGTCGAAATAATTAACGTACATTTGCATTTGTCCGAGATCTTGGTGCTTCAGCTTGTTAATTTTTAAGTCAAACAGCACATAGCATTGTAGCAAACGGTTATAAAAGATGAGGTCAATCTTAAAATGGTCTTCATTAAATGTAAAGCGTTTCTGCCGCGCTTCGAATAAAAATCCTTTGCCAAGCTCTAACAGGAATTTTGACAGCTTATTGATTAGTGCCGTTTCCAAGTCAGTTTCAGAGTATGATGAACTATCTGCTAAATCAAGAAACTCAAGTACAAGCGGGTTTTTTAACATATCCTGTGGTTTTTCGATAACTAGTCCTTCACTCGCTAATCGTAGTATTTCGTCTTTGTCACGAGAAAGAGCCAAGCGCTCAAACAAGCTACTGCCCACCTGTCGCTGAAGCTGACGGAAAGACCACTGCTGCTTGATTGCTTCAATTTCATAGAATTTTCGCGCTCGTATGTCGTGAACACGAATAAGTATAAGATAGTGCGACCAACTGAGTTTAAAAGGATAGTCATCAGCGGACAACATTTTTTTGAAATTTGCAAAATTTGAATTTTTGAATTCAGCAGACAGTGTTTGCTGAATTTGATTCTTTTTGGTGTTTGTAGATTCAGCAAACACTGTTTGCTGAATTGACGGTGAATAAACTTGGTAAAATTTTCTTGCATTTCTTAAAGTTGATTCGGAATAGCCTTTGCCAACGCGAGCATTCAAAAACATCGAAAGTCCAGCAAGCAGCTTATTACCGTACTCAGCACGGGCTTTGCCGCCTTGTTCTTCTTCAACAATAATGCGCCCGACTTCAAAATATGCAGCACACATTGTTAAGTCAACCGTATATCCAGCAAAACGGCGGGACTGTTCGATGATTTGTGCCACCTTCTCGAAAAATTCCGAAGTGAAAGGCTTGTCTGTAATATTTAAACTCAGTTTGTTTTCATTTTTTTGCATTATCACTTTCTCCACTTTCTTCATTGACTTTCTCCTGTGTTGGATTAAACGTAGTTATGAATCACAGTATAGCATGACCGTATAACTCTGTCTATTCCACTACCTGTATGGGTAATGTTTTTGATAGAATTGAGCCGCTCGTCGTTTTGTGGTATTATAATAAATAAACATTAGTTATAAATTATAAGGATAAAAACCAATGCGAAGTTTTATTTTCGTTTTAGTTATATTAATAATATCTATTACAATCATTGGGTGTGACACACTAATCGATGATGACAAAAACAGAGCACTACAAGTGGAATTGTTTCAATTACCGGAGGATATTGGTGAGATTACTACGGTCGTAGTTGAAAATGACTTAGTTTACATTTCAACAATTTGGCACTCGGATAATGGAACAAGCACAATACCAAAAATATTTACAGTAAACTTAGATGGAACAGATTTAAAAGAATTATCAAACTTTATACCCACACCGCTACCGTCTGATAAAGTTCGTAGATATATGAATATAGAAAAGATGGTAGTTGATAAAAACGGTAATATTTATATATTCGAATTTAGTATTATTGAAGCAGAAGAGTTCTCGATGGTGCAGAATATTCGCAAGCTTGATAATCTCGGTAATGAGGTTAATTCGTTAGACCTGAACAATTTTATACATGATGAGATCATATTTCGTATTGTATCCTTTGAAGTTGACAATGAAGAAAACATCTATTTGTTAACAATAGGAGCAACAGGTGTTGAAATACTTGTGTTAGATAAAAATGGTAATATGTTTCATCGGATTTTTGCAGGAGATATGGCATTACGTCAGCTTGTAACTATTGCTGACGGTTCGATTGCTGTATATGGGCAAACTCAATCAGGAAACATAAGCAATATATTATTACAAATAGATATTAAATCAGACGAGTTAGGAACAAGAAATGAAATTCCAAACGATGCAAACCCGCTCGAAGTTTTCCAAGGTTCAGGCGGGTTTGATGTCTTTTTTGTTACTGAAAATGATTTATATGGTATAAATTTTGAAGATAATGAAGCTGTACAGATTATTAACCTTATGGAAAATCGTCTGACATTTGAGAGCGTAAAAAACACCTATATTACAAAAGATAATCGTGCGATTATTTTCTATACAGGAGAACGTCTTGACTTACCTGAACAAAATGGAGAGGCTACAACCCTAACTCTCGCGACTGTTGGTGGTTGGAGTTGGTCTTTGAGAGTCAGAGAACTCGTCATCGAGTTTAACAGAACAAATGCTGATTATTTTATTGAGATGGTTGACTATGCTGATTTTGGTACTCATGAAGACATTGATGCAGGTCTTCTTAGGTTATCAAGAGAAATGATAACAGGCAATCCTCCGGATATTTTATTTATTGAAAATATTCCCTTTGACCAATGGGCATCAAGAGGTTTCTTTGTTGATTTAAACAAGTTAATTGATTCAGATACAGAGTTAAACAGGAGTGATTTTATAGAAAGTGTATTAAACGTTTCAGAAATTAATGGAGGGTTATACAGTTTATTCTCGTTGTTTGACGTTAACACTATTGTTGGCAACGCGGAGGTATTAGGTGCTGAAATGGGTTGGAGTTTAGATGAGTTTATATCAATACTCGATGCTAACCCACAGGCGGATTTGCCAATGGGTATGTGGACTACACGAAATTCATTTTTTACAAATACGATTAGAGCAAATCTGGATAAGTATATAAATTGGACTACAGGTGAGGTTAATTTTGATAATGAGGAGTTTATTAAACTATTAGAGTTATCTATGAGATTTCCGGATGAGATTGACTGGGAAATGGATGGTCTTTGGGCTGGTGATCCTTGGGCATCAGAGTGGTTTGGCCTTGATGACCGTGACTTCATTATGCAGGGGCGGACAATAATGCGTATTGTGCCTATAGGAAATTTTGACACTATAAGAGCTTTAATAAGCGATTTTTATAGTAGCGATATTGTATATAAAGGATTTCCGGCCGATGGACGAATCGGTAATATGCTTATAACCGAGAACGGTTTTGCGATAACAACGCAAGCAAAAAGTATTGATGGTGCTTGGCAGTTTTTACGCATGTCTCTTGACGAGAGGTGGCAACATGCTTTTAGTACCGGTGGTTTCCCGATAATAAGAACTTACTTTGATAGTATGCTTGAAGATTATTTGCGTGACAGAAATCAAATCATAGTATTTGAAAACGATGATGATGAGGATGACGTCAGAGTTATTGAACCATTAAATGATGCTGATATAGACTTATTCTTTGCAATGCTGGATTCACTCTCCGGCACGACTAATCAAAACCAGACTGTAGTACACCTGATACTTGAAAGTGCAGTAGATTTTTGGAACGGTCGCAGCACGGTACAAGATGCAATAAGAGTAATACAAAGCCGCGTTTCAATTTTTGTGTCGGAGCTAAGTTAATCATCACTGTCGAAGTTTGCGCCGAACTTTAGGTCGTCAAAGTCGAACTTAGGTCTGGGGGTGATGTCGGGAGTAGTTTCCTCGATGCCATGTATTTTAACGTCCTCTTCTTCAAACAATGAAACCGGAGGTTCTGTTGGAATATGTGCTATCGGAGCAACATCAATTACAGGTATTGTTGGAATATGCGCAGTTGTTGTTGCTTCGGCAGGATGTGCCGGTTGAGGTGCATGAATTATAACATCTTCGTCAAGTGTAGTTATGTGAGCAGCTTGTACCGGGGTCGTGCCTATGTTTTCTGACGCCATTTGCTCGACTGCGTTTCCGATTTGTGCAGCAATATCAATCTCAATATCTTGGCTTACGGCTACAGGGGGAACGGGTGCAATAGGCGGAACAGGAGCTACAGGGGCTACGGGTTGAGGTGCTTTTTCAGGAGCTTTTGCTTGTGGAGCTTCCTTGGCAACAGGAACTGGTGCAATTTCAGGTTCTAGCTTTGGTTTTACTGATAACTGCACTGTTTCAATTTTTGACAGGAAATCAGAATGTTTCGTCAAAATTGCCTGAGTAAGCTTAATAAACTTAGCGGTTTCTTTAGTGGCGGCAGCAAGACGTATTTCTTCCTCTGCTACACGAGCGGCTGTTTCGCGAAGCTTGGCTTTGATTTCAACATCTGCGGATTTAATCATCTCGTCTTTGGTGCGATTGGCTTCAACAGTTATTTCCTCGCCCATTCGTTGTGCAGTCAAAAGAGCCATTCTCATAGCGTCTTCTGTTGAACGGTACTCCTCGACTTTTTCTACGAGAACCTTTAGCTTACCTTTAAGTATCGCATTTTCTTTAAACAACGCATTATAGTCGTTTGAAACAATTTCGAGAAAATCGTCAACACCGGTCATGTCATA
>JAITFS010000076.1 GCA_031281195.1 Oscillospiraceae bacterium | reverse complement strand
CTTTGCTTCTGTAGTATATCCTGTGTGGATAATGTTAAAATCATTAACCTTAATAATTGAACTTGTTTCAAGAGTTAATTCCTCGTGTATACGCCCCTTAAAACGTATAGATGGGTCATTTTTGAACACACGCACTGTATAAAATGAAATACCAAAAGAACCATCATCATTGGTGTTGATGATTTTTGAGCTGATAGCTTTGCATTTTTTTGCTAATCCTTTATCTTTGGAAATTAACTCCAGCACTGTTAATAAGTTTCTAGAATCTTGTTTTTCCATGTATTCATCTGCATCCAAGGTTGTTATCCAATCACCCGTTGCTTGTTCAATAGCAAAGTTTTTTGCTGCAGAAAAATCATTTATCCACTCAAAATGATAAACCTTTGCACCCATCTTTTTTGCTATCTCCACAGTACGATCTGTCGAACCCGTATCAACAACAATTTGTTCGAAAGTTATATTCTTCGCCCATCTCAAAGCCTGCTCTATGTTCTTTTCTTCATTTTTCACAATCATACATTGGGAGAGTTTGATTTTGTTGTTCATAATATTAATTCCTTTTTTCATGTAAAAAGTCGTTGTTTGGTGCCGCCAGGCCCGAACATACGACTTTTTACATAAGAGGGTTATGATGATTAACCTAGAAGTTGGAGGACTCCTTGGGGTAACGCGTTTGCTTGTGCAAGCATTGCCGTTGATGATTGGAAGAGAATGTTGTTCTTTGTAAACTCTGTCATCATTTTTGCCATATCGGCGTCTCTTATACGGCTTTCTGCTGCTGCGAGGTTTTCTGCTGAGTTGTCGAGGTTTTGTATTTTAAACTCTAATCTATTTTGAATTGCACCAAGAGTTGCACGGTTCATTGATAACTCATTAATTGCATCTGTTAAGTTTGATATTGCTGTTGAAGCGTTTGCACCCGGTACATCTGCAGCACTATCTTCATCTATTTGACCAAGACCCGTAAAACTCAAACTTTGTACTGAAAATGTTGTGATGTCTCCTGCGTTTGCTCCTGTTTGAAGTGTAAATGGCATACCAAATATTTGCTGATCGTTAAATTTTACAGTACCGGAGATTTGATCAAGTTCTTGGTTTAATTGTGCAAACTCTAATTGAAGTGCCGGACGGTCAACCATTGAATCGTTTGTGCCGTTAGCTGCTTGTACTGCTAACTCACGCATACGTTGGAGCATACTGTGTGCTGCTTGAAGTGCGCCTTCTGCGGTTTGCACAAGAGAAATACCATCTTGTGAGTTACGTGATGCCATGTTTAGACCACGAATTTGGGTACGCATTTTTTCTGATATTGCTAGTCCTGCTGCGTCGTCTGCTGCACGGTTAACTCTATATCCTGAGCTGAGCTTTTCTACGTTTTTTCCGATATTGAGGGTGTTAATGTTATACTGTCTGTGGCTGTTTTGAGCCGTTACATTGTTTTGAATACGCATAATAAATGCACGCTTCCTTTCTCTTTTGATTCTGCTGGGGTTAGTCCTTTGCCCCTTTAGCGAATCTCCTTAATGTTCGTAAGTGTGCATCCTTGCATATTTTTCTGTTCATTAAGTATTATCGGAGTGATTAAAAATAACTTTAGTATTTTTTTGTATATATAATCTTGCTATATTATCACTACTGGTATATTATCTCTGCATGGAAAAAGTACAAGTTAAACAACCTGAATATTTTAGTAAGTTTAAATGCACTATGGGTGAGTGCAGAAGTAATTGTTGTAAGCACAATTGGCAGATACGAATTGATAAAAAAACTTATGATAAATATGTTTCACTTAAATCAGAGATAGGTGATGAGTTTTTAAATAATATTCGTGTAATCACCGAAGATCCGTTTCTTGCTATCATTGCACCGAACGAAGGTAAGGGGTGCCGTTTCTTAGATGATAAGGGTCTTTGCAGTATTCAACTTTCTCTTGGATATAATTACCTTTGCAGAACATGTATAATGCATCCACGTAGTATCAGCTACATTGATGGAAAATGGGAAACATATCTAGAACCATCTTGTGAAGAGGTTGTAAGAATTGTACTTTTTGATGAAAAACCTATAAAGCTCGTTGATGCTATACTCGAGCCGGATGGTTGCGGTGATTATATACCAAATAAAATGTTAGATACTTCAAAATATATAAAATCATTAGATGCAGTACGTATATTTTACTCTCTTCGTAATGCTGCTGTGGAGATAATTCAAAACAGAAAATATACTCTCCGGGTAAGAATGTTATTTTTATGTCTGTTTATACAGCAAGCTAGTGACTTGATAGAACAGAATAAAGAGTTTGAAATGATTGTTTTTGTTGATAGCTTTTTGCAATCATTTAAAGCAGGTGATTTTGACAGTATTGCTGATGAAATACCAAATGGTGTTGAGAATGATTTTACCCTTGTATTGGATATATTAAGAGATATAGAAGCAAAAGGTGGTAAACGCTTTAACGCAAGTTTACTACAAACATTTACAGCTTTAAATGTACCATCAGAAGATAACATCCTCTCTGATGAGTTTTGTGATAATTACAAAATCATATACAATGATTTTTTATCAGACAAAGAATATATTTTTGAGAATTATCTCGTTAACAGTATGTTAATGGAAGGTTTTCCATTTAACTATTTAAAAGAAAACTCAATACTAGAAAACTATGCAAGCTTGTTAGCTAAGTATAATCTGATTGAGTTCTTGATAGTCGGTGTTACTGCGTTTCATGAGGAAGTTAATGAAATTGCAATAATTGATGTAGTTTCTGCATTTTCAAGATGTTATGATCACTCTTTAAAACGATATATATAAATGTATACATGGTATTCAAATTATTAATACAACGACTAAAGCCCGACATAAGTCGGGCTTTAACGTGCGCGCTTTGGTTTTATTGACCTCGCCGCCAATGCGGCGTTTTGCCTTAGGTCTTAGGGCTAAGGTCCGTGGGGACTTCGCCCCTACGACCTGTGGATGAACCGACATCCTCCTAGCTTTAGCCGACCCAGGTCTTTTGACCATTGCCATTTTCCGTCGGCTCAGCCGCATTAGCGGCCGTATCTAGCCCAAGAGCTGCAAGACCCCCTGCGGGATAGCATTTGCTTGTGCAAGCATTGCCGTTGAGGCTTGGAAGAGGATGTTGTTCTTTGTAAAGTCAGTCATCATCTTCGCCATGTCGACATCGCGGATACGGCTTTCGGCTGCTGCTAGATTTTCAGCAGAGTTATCAAGGTTTTGAATCTTAAACTCCAAACGGTTTTGGATTGCTCCAAGACGTGCTCTGTCCATTGATAGACTATTGATGTCTCTTGTGAGTGTTGAGATTGCTACTGATGCATCACTTTGTTGGTGAACTCTAAGACCAGCAGTTGCTGCGAGTGTACCAATACTGAATGTAGTGATATCTCTTGAGTTAGCTCCTGATTGAATCGTGAATGTATCAGTACTAAACACTGTCATGTCATTGAACTTTACTGAGGTCGCAATTTGACCAATTTCATTTGTGAGTTGTGCAAACTCAAGATCAAGAGCTGCACGGTCAACTGCTGTGTCATTTGTTCCACTTGCTGATTGGACTGCAAGTTCACGCATTCTTTGCATGATGTTGTGAGCTGTTTGGAGTGCACCTTCCGCTGTTTGCACAAGAGAAATTGCGTCTTGTGAGTTTTTTGATGCCATGTTAAGTCCGCGGATCTGAGTACGCATTTTCTCAGAGATTGCAAGACCTGCAGCGTCATCTGCCGCACGGTTTACCCTAAAACCAGAGCTGAGCTTTTCTACGTTCTTTCCGATTGAAAGATTGTTGGTTGTGTACTGTCTGTGGCTGTTTATAGCCGTGATATTGTTGTTAATACGCATGATTTT
>JAITFS010000052.1 GCA_031281195.1 Oscillospiraceae bacterium | reverse complement strand
TCAACAAACTTTGGCATCATTTCAAGCGGCATGTTGTCAACGCAGTAGAAATCCATGTCCTCAAACATTGCTGCTACACGGCTTTTTCCGGCTCCCGATATTCCTGAAATAATTACAATTTCCATAAAACTACCTCCCTCGACACACCTTAACCTCTAATTCCAACTCGATATTAAACAGGCTTAATACAGTTTCTTGCACGTGATTTATCACAGCCATCACATCGTCAAATGTTGCACCACCACAGTTTATTACAAACCCTGCATGTTTTGCTGAAACCATCGCACCACCCACTGTATAACCCTTTAACCTTGCTTCATCAATTAATTCTGCCGCATAACCCTTTTTTGGCCGCTTAAATGTACTGCCTGCACTTGGTATATCAAGCGGTTGGCTCTCCTTGCGGAGTCTGCTAAGCTTGTCCATTTTTTGTTTTATATTTTCCTTATTACCTTTTTTTAGTTTTATTGTTGATGATAAAATTACATCACCATTAGTAGAAAAAGAGCTTTGCCTATACGAAAAATTATGCTCAGAATTATTAATTTCATAAACTCCGGTGGTTGAACTATAAGCTGTGGAGCTTGATAAAACATCTTTTATCTCATTTCCGTATGCACCTGCATTCATTAAAACTGCACCACCTAATGTGCCGGGTATTCCATGAGCAAACTCAAAGCCTGTTAAGTCATTTTCATAAGCTAAAATTGCTATTTTTGAGAGTAACGCTCCTGCATCTGCTTTGATTGTATCGCCTGCAATCTCAATGTTTTTTACATCTGTTGTGTTAATAACAAGCATATCAAGCTTGCCATCTTGTACAAGTAGATTTGTACCGTTCCCCATGATAAAAGGTTTAACCTCGTGTTCGCATGACAACGAAAGAAGCTCAACTAATGACATGCTATCTTTTGGCAAAAACATCGCATTTACACTTCCGCCAATCTTAAATGATGTATGTAAACTCATCTGTTCGTTAAGCTTGACCTCGATATTTTTTTTAATATTTTTAACAATATCTATAAATTGCTTCAAACTAACTAAACTCCTTTTGTAGAGCAACCATTGTCGCATCTTGGTCAGCTACAACAGCTTCAAGTGCTTTTTCATCCATGTGCCTGTCTATTTGTTTGGTAAACTCAATCGCAGCATTATGACCCATAAACTTCTGACGTTGGTTCATAGCTGCAACCTCAAGTATAACTGCAAGATTTCGCCCCGGTTTTACCGGTATTGTTACGGTAGGAACTTTTACACCCAAAATATCAACCGTGTTTTCAGATAAACCAAGTCTTTCATATTCTGCATCGTTTCTCCAAAGCTCTATATTGCATACTAAATGTATGTTTTGATAGTCTTTTATCGCACCCGATCCAAAAATCTGCCGCACATCAATAACACCTAACCCACGAAGCTCTACATAGTGGCGTATAAGCTCCGGTGCAGTGCCTTGAATGACATTTACATCAATCGCTTTTATCTCTACGGCATCATCAGCTATCAGACGATGCCCACGTTTTAACAGCTCAATTGCAGTCTCGCTTTTCCCGACACCACTCTCGCCAACCAGCAACATTCCCACACCATATACCTCAACCAATACTCCATGCCGTGTGAGACGGGGCGCAATGGCTCTCCTGACAAGTCGAATAACCTTTGACATTGTTTCTGTTGTATGTGCCATTGAGCATAAAACAGTTACATCGTATTTCTCAGCGGACTCTAAAAGTGCACCTGTAATGTCCGCTCCATGACACATAATAAGAGCCGGTACTTTATGCTTTAACAAGGTTTCCCACTTTTTTAGCCGTACCTCACGTGGAAGACCTTCCATATACGCAGACTCCATCTGCCCAATAAGCTGTATGCGTGTCGGCTCAAAATGCTCATAAAAATCAGCAAGCTGCAACCCAGGTCGATGAATATCTCCCGTGAATATTTGGACATCTTCATAATCCGTTGACTTAAAAACAACCTCGGCACGTAGATCTTCGGTTAGTTTCGATAGTTTATAACTATATACTTGTTCATTTTTCATAAAAATAAAAACCATACCTTTCCATTTTCTTACATAAGTTTATATAAAAAACACAATAATTGCAATGTTTTTGTAATTTTATAAAAATAACTTGCATTATATTTAATCTTTTGCTATTATGGTCGGTGCTGTCAAATCAGAAAATAATCAAAAAGCAAAACAGTTCAAGAGTTATTTAATAACTCACGGAAAGGGAACAGAAATGGCAAAGTGTTCATATTGTGATAAAGGTGTATCCTTCGGAATCAAAGTTAGTCACTCACACAGACGTAGTAACCGCATGTGGAAACCAAATATTAAACGTGTAGCAGCCGTTGTTGACGGCTCACCACGACGTGTACATGTTTGCACACGTTGTTTACGTGATGGTAAGGTTGTACGTGCATAAATCCCGCGGCACGTAAAATCATTTTCATGTTAAAAAATGCTACCCACGGCTAAAGCTGTGGGTATTGTCAACAGAAAGATTGAGCTATCAGTATGAAGTTTGGAATAATAGGCTATGGAAATCTCGGCAGGGCGTTTGCTTCAGCGTTAACATGTACAGGAGATGTAAGTGTTGATGCAATATTTGTGTGCGATATTTCTCCCGATGCTCTGGCGGATGCAAAAAAGCAAGGGTATGAAGCATTTAATGTATCTGAAATAAACAAGCTAATTAATGCTGTTGATGTAATTATTCTTGTGATAAAAGGGTATGTATTTGATGAGCTGGTTAAATCAATAGATATTGAAAATCTAAAAAACAAACAAGTTATTAGCTTGATGGCAGGAGAAACGCTCGCAAAGCTTAAATCACTTCTTGGTGATATAAACATAACAAGAGCTATGCCCTCGCTTGCAATAGCTACAAACGATGGAGTTTTGGCATATACCAAAGCTTCGGACAATGTTGTAAAGATTTTTAATAAGTTTGGTGTTGCTTTTGAAACAAGCGAAGAGAATTTGCGAAAGGTTATGGCTTTTGCCGCTTGTGGTTTAGGTTTTGCGGCATATTTGGTTAACGCTTTTAAAATCGCAGGTGAAAGCATGGATTTTACACCTGAGATTGCAACCCAAATAACATCAAAAACATTCAAAAACGTAATAGACACAGGTAATTTTGATGAAATAGTAAAAGCTGTTGCAACACAAGGTGGTGCAACAGAGCAGGGTATATTATATATGAATGAAAAGGATGTTACCGGTATTGTTGCAGAAGCTATGAACAGGGCTTATGAAAAAATGTCGTGACATTTTGTTTTCTACTAAGGTTTAGTGACCATTGGTCAGTACAGTGCTTGACGCCAGCCAGCAAGTTTCTAATCAGTGATCACTAAATCACCTTATGCCTGTTATCATCCGAAGATGAAGAACTCATTTGCATTTCAATGAGTTTTACAAACAGCATTTGTGCAAGGGCTTCATTAAAGTTAAATGAACTAGAACTTTTTGTTGCGGTTGCACTGATTTGCCCTGCCATGTCAAAGCTGTCATAAGTGAGCATACCGGCGGTAATCTCGCTGTTACCCATATAACTTAGTACCTTTGGTACATAAGCTTGTGTTTCTCTAAAGGGTGGGATTCCACCGTGTTTTACAACTGCAGGCCAGCCTGCGTTGTATGCTGCCAGAGCAAGCTCAACGTCGCCGTTAAATCTGTCTAACTGTTCTTTTAAATATTTAGCACCACCATAAATACTTTGCTCGGCGTTAAACGGGTCGTCCACTCCGAGATATTTTGCAGTACCGGGCATAAGCTGCATGATTCCCATTGCGCCCACGCGAGAAGTGACGTCCGCCCTAAAGTTGGACTCCACTTTCGCAACTGCTTTAAGTAGGTTTGGTGAAATGTTGTATTTTTGCCCTGCTGAGTCAAAGATTGCATCGAGGTCAACGCTTCCACTGCTCATTGTTCTTGCACGTAAGGTTTCTGCAAATGATGTCGGGTTGATAACATTACTCGGGTGTGAAGCCGGGTTATTGTTTGTCAAAACGTTGTTCATGTTCGGTAGTATTGTGTTTATTGTCATACTAAACCTTATCCTAATACATCTTTTTCGGGTACTGTTATCCGTAAATTACAGAGTCAGGACTATTGCCCCTGTCTTTTTCTTTTGGGATTTCTTCCCCTGTAATATATTTTATCGGTTTTTTTCACTAAAACTTTAGTAAAAAGCACATCAGTTTTTATGCGAAATCAAAGAAAATGTAATAAAATAAAATTTATTTTTGAAAAAAGTAAAATTTTCGTTGACATTGCTTTTTGTATTTGTTATCCTACTAGGGCGACTATTTTTAGGGGAATTATGTAAACCCTTGCAAGTAAAGAGAAAATCGCGATTTATCGGAAGATTGCAGGCACCACCTGGTAACTTTCGACAAAAACGACACACACGGCATAGTGTACAGTTATTTGGAGGAATAAAAAATGGCAGCATCAAAAAAGATGATACGAATCAGACTAAAGGCTTATGACCATCAGCTCATAGACCAGGCAGCCTCGCAAATCATCGAAACCGCAAAGCGTACAGACGCCAGAGTATCAGGTCCGATACCACTACCTACAAAAAAAGAAATAATCACAATACTTCGTGCAGTGCACAAGTATAAGGATGCCAGAGAGCAGTTTGAAAGACTTACACACAAGAGACTTATTGACATTATCAGCCCAACACAAAAAACGGTCGAAGCTCTTATGTCGCTTGAACTGCCGGCAGGTGTAGAAATCGAAATAAAATTGTAAAATCGCATGAGTTATGTTGGTTTATGAAAAATAATACCAACC
Organism: Oscillospiraceae bacterium; assembly: GCA_031281195.1. GTDB lineage: Bacteria > Bacillota > Clostridia > Oscillospirales > Oscillospiraceae > WRMH01. The sequence goes on along the minus strand of JAITFS010000052.1, from coordinate 80 downwards.
AATGACATTTTAGGAGGATATACATAATGATTAAGGGGATCATCGGTAAAAAAGTCGGAATGACTCAAATATTCGATGAA
>JAITFS010000096.1 GCA_031281195.1 Oscillospiraceae bacterium | reverse complement strand
GCAAAGAGTGTACCTCCGTAAGTTGTCAGATTTATAGTCAGTGTCGTACCTACGGGTACTTGTATACCTGCTGCATTAGCTCCTGATGCCAGATCACTTAATTGTAGTGGAATAATAGTAAGATTTGCTCCGGGTAGTAACGATAAGGCACTTACACCGTCCGGAAGCGAGGGTGTAGTAAGACCAATAACTGCAGCATTTAAAGTTAAAGTTGCGGTTGCATTTTCTGCAATTTCTATAGTAAAGCCATTTGCCCCAAAGCCTCCTACAGTAACATTTGCTCCGTCCAGTATTGTATATACACCATTTTCAAATGTCCAACCTGTACCGCTTGCCGGTGGGTTGGCATCTATCAAATCTATAACAGTACCACCGCTTGTTGCACTAACTTCAGAATGTAGTATTAGTAAAAACATTAAACAAATTATCAAAACTATAATTTTTCGCATAATCTATCACCTCGAAGAATTATATTAGCATAAATATTGATTTTTATCAATTATGAATATTATTTGTAATATTTATTTGCATTTTTTGTATATTATTTAGCGGTTAGTTTGTTAAAAATATCAAGTTGTCATTTTGACAACTTGAAATATTTTAGCAGCTTTCTCCCAAGAGGTCAAAATGACCACTTGGAGATTTGCAATGGTTTGAGAGATATTTGCCTGTTCCGGCAGTTCCTGAAAATTCACCGTTTTTATATATTATTTTTCCTCTGCTGTAAACAGTAACTGGATAACCATTCAGTTTAACATTTTCCCAAATAGTATAATCTGTATTTGAATGTATATTTTTTACCGATACTTGAAAATCCTTACATGGATCATAAAGCACTATATCCGCGTCTGCACCAACTGCTATTTGTCCTTTTTTTGGTGCCAGCTTAAATATTTTCGCAGGATTTGCACAGCATAATTCTACAACTCGTTCAAACGAAATATTACCTTTGTTTGCTTCGCTCAGCATGTAAGGATAAAGATTTTCTACTCCCATTACACCGTTTGGTATTTTTGTAAAATCATCCTTACCCCACAATTTTTCTTCAAGAGTAAATGGACAATGGTCTGTTGCAACTGTTGATATAAGACCGCTTTTTATACCTTCCCATAATGCTTCTCTGCTTTCCTTGCTCTTTATCGGAGGTGAGCATACATAGTTTTGCCCGTCTGATTGTTTATAAACATCATTTGTAAAGTGCAGATACTGCGGGCATGTTTCAGCAAATACATGTACTCCCTCTTTTTTTGCTCTTTCTACTGCTTTTAATCCACCTGCACTGGCAAGGTGTACTATATATAATGAAGCGTTTGTTTCTTTTGCGAGTTTAATTGCAGTCTCTACACCTTTTGTTTCAACATTTTCAGGACGACTGAGATAATGATGCCAAGCATCAGTTTTACCCTCAGCTATAAACTTAGCTCTAAGTTCTTCCAGTTTTTTGTGGTCTTCGGCATGTACCATGATAAGAGCATCAAGCTCTTTTGCTTTGGACAACATGGCTTTGAACTCGTCATCGGTTGCTCTGAACGCATAAGTCATAAAGACCTTAAAACTGGTAATTCCGGCGGCTACAACGTCCAACATTTCTTCGATTCGATTTGTAATACCATCATATCCACTACCCGGTAAAGATACATGCAAACCATAATCTATGCACACTTTTGAGTCTGCGAGTTTTCTTCTGGCTACTAGTGCATCCATTAAACTTTCGCCTTTTTCAGGTGTTACAAAGTCCATTATCGTAGTAACTCCGCCACAAGCTGCCGCTCTTGTACCGGTAAAGAAATCATCAGCGGAAATTGCATTACCAAACGGAAGCTCAAAATGTGTGTGCACATCTATTGCTCCCGGTAAAACAAGTAACCCTGTTGCATCAACTATTTCGTCCGCGCGTTTTTCCGCATCCGGTATATTCTTACCAATTTCTGAAATTATGCTATTTTCTACGAAAATATCAGCACTATTTCTACTATTTGCGTTTACTATTAAACCATTTTTTATCAGTGTATTCATACCAAGAAAATACCTCTTTTCTACTTGTTGTATTATATCATATTTTCGCTTGCTTTTTCAATTTTTATTGGTTATTATTAGCAGACACAGACTATATGTGGATTGGGGGTTATTATGAAAAATAATTTACAAAAACTACTCATAACCTTGTTGCTGGGATTGCTGGTTGTTGTACTGTCTGTCACAATTGTTATCACCGTGATTAACAATAGTGAGCACATGGAATTACTTGAAGAAGCTGTACGTTCAAAGCTTATTGCAATATCAGTAGCAGCTCTTGAAATTATTGACATAGAGAAATTTGCTTCGTATCAATCATTGGAGGATGTTTTAGCAGACCCTGATGATTTTGCTCGGACTATCAATAGCTTTCGTACATTAGCTGACCAAACAAACTCCACATGGGTATACGCATTAAAAGAGCTTGATGGGAAACTCTACTTCATCTTTGATAATGGTTATGACCCTTATACCACAACTGTAGACTTAATTGAATATTATGTAGACCCCGGACAGGTACATCTTGACGCATTAGACGGATTTCCATCTGCCGGAGTATTAAATCTCACTGACCAGTGGGGCACTTTTAATACAGGAGCGTACCCGATATTTTACAACGGTAAGGTTATAGGTGTTGTAAGCGTTGATATGGAAGATACTCTAATACGTTCCAGTATTGTCACCTCGCAAGTAAATATTGCTTCATTAATTGCACTGCTGACAATTGTAATGATTGCTAATATTGTTGTTATACGAAATCTGGTTATTAAACCGATAAATCTTATTACAAGAAGTGTATCTGATGTATCTACAGACTACGAGACAGTTTATGGAAAAGATCGTAATGACGAAATAGGAGAGTTGGCACGCACAATAATAAAACTTTCCTCGCGATTAGAAGCAGCCAGACAACAAGCTGATTCCAGTAACCGTGCAAAGGGTGAGTTTCTTGCGAATATGAGCCACGAGATACGCACACCAATGAATACAATCATCGGCATGGTCAAAATTGCCAAGGTTTCACCCGATGAAGAAAAAGTTGAAGATGCTCTTGATAAAGTCGAAACAGCCTCTACTCATCTGCTTGGAATAATAAATGAAATCCTCGATATGTCAAAAATTGAAGCAGATAAAATGGAACTGGACAGTGTTGTTGTAAACTTTAGAGAATTAATATCAAGAATCAGTGTAATCATTGATTTTAGTGCGTTTAATAATCAACAAAAACTTGAATTTGAGATTGATGATGACATACCTAAGCATATTTTGTGTGATGACCAAAGATTTACACAGGTTATGACAAATCTGCTTGATAATGCCTTTAAGTTCACACCAAAGGATGGAATTATTAAGGTTAATGCAAAACTAATTGATGAAGATGAATCAAGCTGTATCATTGAAATTGATGTTATCGACAATGGAATTGGTATTCCCGAAGAAAAATTGGCTACAATTTTCACACCGTTTTCACAAGCAGAAAGCAGCACAACACGTAAATACGGCGGTACAGGGCTTGGGCTTGCAATTTCTGAACGTATTGTAAAGCTTATGGGTGGTACAATTTCTGTTAAATCAAAACCACGTGAGGGTTCAACATTTTCTTTCACAATGAAAGTGGATAAAATCGGCGATTTAACCATTGCTGAGAGTTCTAAAAAAACCTTGGATTATGATTTCCACGGATACACGGCGTTACTTGCGGAGGATGTTGATATAAACCGTGAAATATTCGTCGCTCTGCTTGAAAATACTGGTCTTGAAATCGATTGTGTTGAAAACGGTATTCAAGCTGTGGATGCCTTTAAGGAAGACCCCGAAAAATACAATATTATCTTTATGGACTTGCAAATGCCTGAAATGGATGGGTATGAAGCAACACGTATAATACGTAGGATGGATCACCCAAATGCAGTAAATATTCCGATTATTGCTATAACTGCTAATGTTTTTAAAGAAGATATTAGAAATAGTATCAGAGCCGGTATGAATGACCATGTAGCCAAACCGCTTGATATTGATGTGCTGCTAAAAACCTTACGGCGAGAGCTTTTGCCACAAAAAAGCCTTGGTGATAAATCTCGCTTAGGAAGAAGAAAAACAGACTCAAATCGTGAAAAAATCGATGCTCTACCCGATAGAGAAGCCGACTCTGATTCTGAAACAGACTCCGGAGGAACAGATGATGCCTAAGGCAACCGGAGTAAAGGTAATCGCACAAAATAAAAAAGCATATCACGAATATCGCATTTTAGAGAAGTATGAAGCCGGTATAGAGCTTTTCGGTACAGAGGTTAAATCCATCAGGCAAGGTGGTGTAAATCTTAAAGAGTCGTTTTGTATGATAAAAGACGGTGAGCTTTTCGCTCGCGGTATGCATATCAGTCCGTATGATAAGGGTAATGTTTTTAACCGCGACCCTCTGCGACCAAAGCGTTTGCTCATGCATAAAAAAGAGATAAAACGTCTTTTTGATAAAACAAGACAAGACGGGCTTACACTGATTCCTTTGTCTTTGTATTTTAAGAGTTCTCGTGTTAAAATGGAGGTAGGTCTCGCACAGGGCAAAAAACTTCACGACAAACGCGAAGCTTCGGCAGAAAAAAGTACAGAACGCGAGATTGAGCGAAAGATAAAAATGCATAATGCATAATTACGAGAGAGTAGAAAACTCTTAAGCCCTCTTTAGTAAAGAGGGTGCCGTCCGCAGACGGCGGGTGATTTGTTAGTAGTTTATAAAGTAGTCAATCTCAAAACCGTTAGGTTTTGTAGTTTGCTCCGACGAGGGGTTGCAATGGTTTCGACGGGGGTGTGGATTCGTAAATAGCGGGCGAAGGTGCAGGAACTTCTAAAACACTGCAAACTTATAAATTAAAGAACAACGAT
>JAITFS010000230.1 GCA_031281195.1 Oscillospiraceae bacterium | reverse complement strand
TTGGCTTATATAATGTCAGACGGATTAATTCACTAAATTGGGGAATCTTAGGTGGAGTACAGGCATTAAGTTTTAATGAAAACTTAGTGTCTGATAATATAACAAACTATCGTTATCTTATAAATAGTAGCTGGTATGATAGATGTATACATGATGAAAACTATCAACCTGTTGATAGCGGAGAAGATAACATATCAGATAATACTGCACAAAACGGTACTACTTCTTATTTAGGTGAACCTGTCACACTCGAAGAAGCAAAAAGAACACCGGGATTATACATAAAAACTAATGATGGTTTTATACATGTAGAACCACAATGGGAGTACAATATGTCACAAGGTTACATGAGTACTCAAACCATTAGTAGTGTTGTAGCAATGAATGCCAGAGGGATAATACGAGGTAGTGGATCTGCATCAGTATTTTTACCCTTTCTATTTAATGCAGATTTTGAAATACCGAAATTACCCAATAACTTTCAATATGTTATCATTGGTATTACAGACATTGCTATATATGAGCCAGCCCATACAGGTTGGACTATTCCTATGGGGCTTGCATTTTGGGATGCAACAAGAGAGAATCTGGGTGGTTGGTGGTGGATATCAGAGCAAAATAAATTGCTTAAACACGGTTGGTATATAAATAGTGGAAGCACATATGATCAAGAGTTTATTGAAGTTAATGGTGAAGCTCCAACGAATTATGTACACCGTATGATATATACAGGTTATTATTACTTGTTATCAGCAACACATGGAATCTTAAACGCATCGCAAAATGAAAAGTTTACATTTAGTTGGATGAGTGGTACAGACTGGGTTGAAGTATCTTATATTGCAGATAAAAGATTTTTTACTTTGCCAACAGCAGATAGATATGGAATTCAAGCTAATTATTATGTTTCAGAAACTAGAAATGGTTATTTTGAAGTTATATTTATAACTCCACCTGTTGGATATTATGGTATTGGGCATTATGCTGGTAACTATGATATGGTAGTTGAGTTTGTGTCACCGTAAGATACTAAATTGTGCTATACTGTAGGAGCGTAACAATTTAATATATCGGAGGCTACTCACACTCCAACACCTCTTGATTTAAATGCACTTGGTAGCGGAGGTGCAATTATTATAACTCTTGATGGTGAGGTTCTTTTTGAGAAAAACGCAGATATTCAACTTAGCCCGTAATCTATCGGTACGTTGATGATTGTGTATACTGTATATCATTATTTTGTTGAAACAGCAGAAGATTTCAAACAAGTAGAAAGAAAAATATTTTCTGTGTAGAAAATAATGTAGAAAACATGTAAAAACAGTATCGATTTTCTACATTTTGTTATTTTTTGTAAATATTGTGACCCTTGAACCCACTATGCCCCAATAGGGGTTACTTTTTTTATCTACATTTTGACCCTCTCAAACGACGATTGATTTGTAGAAAAGGTTTGTGATAGGGTACAGCTACAAATATATGTTTTACTTGAAAAAACAATAGAATAATTATATAATCAGAAAGGAAACACAAGAAATGGCAATTTTACCACTTAATGAGGATATTCTTCCCATGTCGGAGGATTATGTTCTAAAATCAGTGCTAACGCACCCGGAAGCAAAACCCGCACTAATGGATTTAATATCCACATTCATTCACTGCAAAGTCACAGATGTAGAAATACGCAACAACGAGTTACATTCAATTACCACAGAAGAAAAGAATGTGCGACTGGATTTAAACTGCGTTATTGATGACGGTTCGCAGGTAGATGTTGAAATGCAAGGTTCTAGGTTAGCAGGTCTTGATGGTGGACGTAAGATGTTAGTAAATAAGTCAGTTTACTATCTAACAGATTTACATTCATCACAAAAATCTAAAGGTGTAGAGTATGATGAGCTAGTACGGACTTATCAGATAACATTCAGTATACAAAACATTTTCGAGCATAAAGAATACATTTCAGAAGCATCTTTACGCACAAAAGATGGTACACAGATTAGCGATCAAATACACTTAACAATAATAGAGCTTGGTAAACTTGATGATGTGTTAAACAAACCGGTGGAAGAAATGACCCCAATAGAGATGTGGTCAACATTTTTAAGATATTCAGGAGACCGGTCAAAACGTGATATAATAAACAAGGTTTTAGAAAAGAAGGGGGAGATAGGAATGGCAGGATCATTATTAGCTTCAATAAGTCAGGATGACCGTATGCGAGCAATAAATATGAGTCGACGTAAATGGCAAACAGACCATGATAGTAATAGGCTTTTCTATGAACGCGAGTTAAAAAAAGCTAAAGAAGAACTCTCTGGTATAAACGCCGAACTCGCTGAGAAAGATGCAGAGCTTGCTGATACAAAAGCAGAGTTATCAGAGCTTCGTAAACAACTAGCTGAATTACAGAATTAATAGTATAATAATGTATTATCTCTATGCTTTATTCTTCCACTGTTGATTTATAAGCATAATTCAGGGAGATGTTTAATTTGGAAAGAATCAAAAAACTTCAAATTGTATTAATAACTGTTATACTGATTTTTTGCTTAGTTTCATGTGCAAACGATGGAGAAACCAACAAAGATGGCAATAACCATACCCCCCTTATTACTGATAAAAACTATAAGTTGATTGAAGAAATACAACTGTATGATATACACAATCCTGTAAATGGAGCAAAATCATATAATGAAAATATAGTCTTTTGGTATGAGGAGTTCTCATCAGGTATAAAAGTAGTGAAGCTTTCACCTGATGGGAATGTCGTTCAAACAGTTTCCATTAAAATGCCGGATGGATTTATGCAAATCTTAGAACTGTTTATAACAGATACCGGAGAATATGAGATTATCGCTACAGTAAACAAATTTAACGGGACTGTTGCGATAATTAAAGGGATTTATAGTCAAACCGGTGATGAAATAACAACACAGATATTAGTTAATGATATATCTCATTTTAATAACACAACTATAGATCGCGCGCTGTTTACAGATGATGGAAATATCGCCCTTTTGATATGGAACGACGAATATAGTAATATTCTCTTTTTGTTTAATAATTATGGTGAGTTGCTGGGACAGTTCATTCTAAATCCTAACCAATGCATTGTGCGATTAAAAGATGGGCGTTTGGCAGTATCGTATATGGATGGTAACATAAGCACTCTGCGTATAATAGATTTTTCAATAAGTAGTTATGGTGAGACATTACATCTAACAGTCAGTAATATTAATCGCTTGTTTCCAACTGATGATTCACAGCTATATGATCTACTTGTTGACGATGGCAATTTTCTTATTGGGTATATACTTGAAACAGGTGAACAAGTGCGTCTAATAAATTGGATGGATGCAGGTTTTATTAAATCTGAGGATTGGATTATTGGATTTTTATTTAATGATAATATTTTCTTGCTAAACACCATGCCTTTGCTTAACGAAGGGTATTTAACCTGGTCTTCAACACTTTATTTATTCAGCTATACTAGTGATTCCGATTCTACAGATGCAGAGCAAAAAGTAATTATTACATTAGGCGGAATTTGGTTCTCTGATGAGATACGGCGTGAAATAATAAACTTTAACAATGAAAATCATGAATATAAAATTGAAATCAGAGATTATCTTGATAGCGGTTCTATGGACGCATGGATAGCCGGAGAACTGCGTTTATATACTGATATGATTACCGGTCGTGGTCCGGATATCATCATAGATACAGGACATAACCTCATCAATCACAACTATCTGGTTGATTTATATAGTTTTATAGATGATGATTCTAAACTTAAAAGGACAGATTTCTTTCACAGTATATTACAATCGCTTGAAACACCTGAAGGTAAACTGCCGTTAATAACTAACGCATTTATGATACAAACAATGCTGGCAACAAATGAAAATGCGTATAAGCTTGATCCTCTGACCTTTGCTAACTTGCTTCAATTACTTAATGAGTTTGATTCTTTATACTTAGCCGGTGATTATATGAGTAGAGAGTTATTAATTGAAAACGCTATTTTTGCTTCAGATAACAGTTTTATTAACTGGGATACAAAAAATGCTTTTATAGATACTGACGCATTTATTAATGTGCTGGAAATTGCATCACGTCTACCCGAAAAAGAAGATGGTATCATATATTTTGATTATAGCAACATAAGCCGTTTGCTTAGCGGAAGACAGCTTTTACATCAATATATCCTGATGAATCCTGAAGAGTTCCATAATCTTCAAGCAATTGCACAAGGAGCTATTGTTTCTGTTGGTATGCCCACTTTATCCGGTGGACAAGAACTTGTCATCCCTCGTGAAGGTATTGGTATCAATATAGGTTCTCCACACCAGGAAGCTGCATGGAGTTTCATACGTCGCTTTCTGTTACCGGAAGGAGAGTTAAATATAGGATTCCCAATACGTATCGATAAGTATGAAGAACTTATCGATGTCTTGATGACTCCTAATCTATGGTTGGAGGATGTGCCGGAATTTGGTATTGTGGCAGGTGAAGAACGCCCGCGTGAAATCATATTGGATGGTGAAACTATAAACATATATGCAATGACTGTTAAAGAAGCTGCAGCACTCAGAGAAATCATTGACATGGCAAGCATACGAGTTCGATCAGATAGAGCAGTATGGGCTATTGTACAAGAAGATATTCATGCATATTTTAACGGTATAAGAGATGCAGCAAATACTGCACGAATTATGCAGAGCCGTGTACAGATATATTTTGATGAGCAAAAATGAAAAGAAGATGTATACTCTAACCTCTACTCTACCACCGCAAACTCCCGATCTTTTAAATACTCCAGTTTGCCTGCGTCGGTTTTAAACGAAAACACTAATTTGTATGAACACAGAGCCTGGTGTTTTGCTTTAAGCTCTTTGTTTATACGTTTTGAGCCGTATTTATCATCACCAACTATTGGAAAACCAATATATGCAAGCTGTGCACGTATTTGATGTGTTCGCCCGGTTATAAGCTT
>JAITFS010000094.1 GCA_031281195.1 Oscillospiraceae bacterium | reverse complement strand
ACTGAGTTATGCAGGGCATTGGAGTTATCAGGAAATGCAAGATGCATTTGGTTTTTCTATAGAAGAATATCAATGGTTTGGTGGTTATCCGGGAGCAGCAGTATTAATAAATGATGAAGCCAGATTTAAAGAGTATATTCAAAACTCTATTATTGAGCCAACAATGATTAGAGATGTACTCATGACATCAAAAATTGACAAGCCTGCACTGTTAAGACAATTACTGGAAGTAGGAATCAGTTACAGTTCACAAGTTGTTAGTTATACAAAAATGTTAGGTCAACTGCAAGACGCAGGCAATACTACAACACTTGCTAGATATTTAAACCTACTGGGACAAGCAGGTTTATTATCCGGCTTAAATAAATATAGCGGTAGTGAGATTAAAACAAAAGGCACAATACCAAGATTTCAAGTACATAACAACGCATTATTTTCAGCAATGCAAAGATTTACTATTGAAGAAACGATGATAAACAACTCGAAGTGGGGAGCAGTTGTAGAAAGCTCAGTTGGTACACACCTTATCAACCAAGTTAATCAAATTGCAAATGCTTCATTATTTTACTGGCGTGAAAACGGAACAGAGATTGACTTTGTAATTAAAATGGGTAATAAAATCATCGGAATAGAAGTGAAAAGTGGCGATGAAAGCATTTCTGACAAAACAGTAAACAGATTTAAGGAACGTTTCCCGGGAGCAGAACTTCTATTAATCGGCAAACATGGAATACCTTATGAAGTATTTATGAAAGCTGACTTGAGAGACATGTAGAGGACGTAAGGTGACAGAATGTCACCTACAGCAATCGTCCTGTTAAATGTTCAGTCAAACCTCACCCCCTCTTGCACCTTCTCCCATTCTATGATAAAATACCCACCTGTTAAAGGTAGGTATTTTTTATGATAAAAGTTGCAGTTTTAGGATACGGAGTTGTTGGCTCAGGGGTTGTGAGTTTACTTAACAAAAACGCTAAACACATCAGCAAAAACGCTGGGCAAGACATACAGGTCAAATATATTCTTGATATTAGAGAGTTTCCAAATGACCCGTTTGAAAAGATTTTTGTAAACGACTTTGAAACGATTATACATGACCCTGAAGTCACGATAGTTGTTGAAGCAATTGGCGGTACAGGTATTGCTTATGACTATACACAGCGATGCCTACAAGCAGGCAAACACGTTATCACTTCAAACAAAGAGCTTGTCGCAGAGCACGGCGGAGAGTTAATGCGACATGCACAAGAAAGAGATGTCAACTTTTTGTTTGAAGCAAGCGTTGGTGGCGGAATACCGGTGATAAGACCACTTGTACAGTGCATGACTGCAAATATTATAGGTGAAATATATGGCATTTTAAACGGAACAACTAATTACATCCTCACAAATATGGAGCAAAACGGCACATCATTTTCTGATGCACTCCTAGAAGCACAGCAGAAAGGATATGCAGAAGCAGACCCCACAGCAGACATTGAAGGATTTGACACATGCAGAAAAATTTGCATTTTGTCCTCACTTGCGTTTGGACAGCATATATCACCAAATCAAGTACCAACAGAAGGTATAAAAAACGTTAAAACAAGCGATATGCACTATGCATCAACCTTAGGATATGAAATCAAACTACTTGGGCGAGCCAGAGCAGTTAATGATAAAGCCGCTGTTTATGTAGCACCACATCTGGTGAATAAAGACAATCTGCTATCAATTGTTAATTATGCAATGAACGGTGTTGTGGTGCGTGGCAATGCAGTTGGAGATGTGGTTTTATGCGGTGCAGGAGCAGGAAAGCTACCAACAGCAAGTGCAGTTGTTGCAGACATTATTGATGCTGTAAAACATTTACATACTCGCAGATGGATAGGCTGGTCACAAGACAACGTTAATATAACAATTGACCCAAATCAATTAGAATCAGCATGGTACATAAAAACAGACGCATCAAAAGAAAAGGTTGAACATGAGTTTGGTACTGTACTATTTGCTGAAAATAAAAACAAAACACCAACAACATCAGTTGGTAAGGAATACAATGAAACAGCATTTATCACCGGCGTTATGAACGGTAATAAAGTAGATGAGTTACTAAGCAGAGGTATAAAAGCTCTGTCAAGATTTAGAGTATTAGGGGATCATTAAATGGCATTAATTGTAAAAAAATTCGGTGGCAGCTCCGTTTGTGATGCAGAGAGTATACAAAGAGTTGCATGGATTATCGCCGAAACATATTCTGAAGGAAATAATGTTGTAGTCGTGTTATCAGCGCCCGGAAATACAACAGATGAGTTAATCGAAAAAGCGATGGAGATTAACCCTCACCCGTCAAAACGTGAGATGGATGTACTCCTTTCGACAGGTGAGCAAATGTCAGTTGCACTTATGGCAATGGCACTTGAAAAACTTGGACTTCCTGCGGTATCTCTGACCGGATGGCAAATCGGAATGAACACCGACTCCGAATACGGAAAAGCACGTATAAAAGGTGTGTCCGCAGAGCGGCTTAAAGCAGAGCTTGACAGACGTAGAATCGTACTCGTTGCAGGGTTTCAAGGAGTTAACAAATTTGACGATATAACAACAATAGGACGTGGTGGTTCTGACACAACAGCAATTGCAATAGCAGCAGAGCTAGGTGCAGATTTGTGCCAAATATACACAGATGTGGAAGGCATATACACAGCTGATCCGCGATATGTTGCCGAAGCAAAAAAACTAGATGAAATCACTTACGATGAAATGATTGAACTCGCTTCACTTGGAGCGCAAGTTCTGCATAACCGTAGCGTAGAAATGGCAAAAAGATATAGAGTAAAAATGGAAGTTCTTTCAAGCTTGGTGAGAAAGCCGGGCACAAAAGTCAAGGAGGTAACAAATGTGGAACATATAAAGGTAAGCAGTGTGGCAAAAGATACTGATATTGCGAGGATAGCAGTTGTCGAAGTAAGAGATGAACCGGGGGTTGCGTTTAAGATGTTCCGTGTTCTTGCCAACGAAAAGATAAATGTCGATATTATCTTACAATCCATCAATCGTAACAACACAAACGATATAAGCTTCACTGTCGCAAAAAACGATATGAAACGAGCTGTTGAAATACTTGAAGAAAACAGAGACGAAATTGGCTTTGCAAAGCTTGAAGTAACTGATGATATTGCAAAAGTCAGCGTTGTCGGAGCAGGGATGATGTCAGCACCGGGCGTTGCAGCACTTACGTTTGAAGCACTTTATGATGCGAAGATAAACATTGGCATGATTTCTACAAGCGAAATAAAAATCTCAGTATTAGTTGATTCAGGCGATGCAGACCGTGCCGTCACTGCAATCCACAATAAGTTTTTTTAGTACAATATCTTACGTGTGCTTTCATTACTCTTCTAATCCTTAATAACTGAGGTACATTACTATGGAAATTACAGAAAATATTCTAAGATACGAGGAAAAAATCGCTCTTATGCTGCGGTCTCTTTATGCTGAAAACGGATATGAACAGTACAAAATGAGCCGATTTGAAGAATATGAGTTTTATTCAAAGAATAAATCATATCTACCGTCCGGTGAAATACTAACATTCACCGACACCGATGGTAGACTTATGGCACTTCGCCCTGACGTCACACTCTCGATAGTAAAGGGTTTAAAAAACGACAACAGCCAAAAAAAGCTCTATTATGACGAAAACATATACAGATCAGATGGTTCTGTTTTTAAGGAGCAACTGCAAGTTGGGCTAGAATATATTGGAGATATTGATGATAATAAAATTGAAGAAGTGTTAAGTCTCGCTAAAAAAAGCCTTGATATCATAGCAGATGGCAGAAAAACGCACCTCGAAGTTTTTAAAGGTGACAAAGAAACACAACAAGGTGATTTAACTTACTACAGTAATATGATTTTTCACGGTTACATAGATGGTATTCCAAAAAAGATTCTATCAGGTGGGCGTTATGATGAGTTGCTTCATGGTTTTGGAGTGAAAAAAGGAGCAATTGGTTTTGCTGTATATCTTGATTTGATTGAGCATCTTTTTCAATATGAAAAATTATCTCTAAGCAACATATCAACACCAACAACAGAAGCAAAACATGAAGCATCTATGATAAGTGTTGCTTTGCCAAAAGGACGACTAGGAGAAAAAGCTTATGAAATGCTCAAAAACGCAGGTTATGAGTATTCGGAGAGTGATTTTGAAGACCGCAAGCTTGTGTTTGAGAACAAAGAAAAAGGTATACGTTATTTTTGGGTAAAACCCTCAGATATAGCAGTTTATGTTGAGCGTGGAGTTGCAGATATCGGCATAGTTGGCAAAGATATTTTGATGGAAAACAACAGTGATGTAAATGAGCTTTTAGACTTAAAACTCGGAAAGTGCAAAATGTGCATCGCTGCTCTTAAAGGTACAGAGGTAAACAAAATGGAGAGAGCTTTGAGAGTTGCCACAAAGTTTCCAAATATCGCAAAAAACCATTATGCCATGCAAAACCGAGACATTGATATCATTGTTCTAAATGGTTCAATAGAGTTAGCACCGCTTTTAGGCTTATCTGATGTTATAGTAGATTTAGTAGAAACAGGAAAAACACTGGAGCAAAACAATCTCGTAGTTATCGAAACAATAGCTGACATAAGTGCGCGACTAATAGCAAACAAATCAAGCTACAAGTTCAAAAAAGACGTGATAGATACATTGTGCGAGAAATTAGAAATATGATTAAAATAATTAAATCAAACGAGATAAGAGAATCAAATATAACACTTAAAACTACTGCAAAATCAATAACAAGCACAGTTGCTGAGATTATTGCCGATGTTATTAAACGTGGAGATAAAGCTGTACATGAGTACACAAAACGCTTTGATAAATGCGACATTAGGGAGTTTGAATTATCAGAGAAAGAAATTGAAAATGCGATAAAAAATGTTGACCCAGAGTTTATCAAAGTCATGGAGCGTGCAGCTAGAAACATTGAGGATTATCACCGTAATCAAATAAGAACAGGATTTGAAACAAAGTTTGAGGACAAAGGCATTGTCTTAGGGCAGAAAATTATACCTATAGAAAAAGTATGTTGCTACATACCCGGAGGTACTGCACCATATCCATCATCAGTGTTAATGAACTGTATACCTGCAAAAATCGCAGGAGTTAACCAGATGTTTATAACCACACCTCCGTCACCAACCGGTGTAGATGCCCGAATTTTAGCGGCGGCAAAAATCGCAGGAGTTGACAAAGTGTTTACTATTGGGGGAGCGCAAGCGATAGCAGCATTTGCGTTTGGCACAGAGACAATACCACAAGTCAGCAAAATCACAGGACCCGGCAATGCTTATGTTGCGGAAGCAAAGCGGCAAGTTTTTGGTGTTGTAGGTATTGACATGCTCGCAGGGCCCAGTGATATTTTGATAATCGCTGACAAAAACGCAAACCCGATATATGTAGCAGCGGATATGCTCTCACAATGTGAGCACGGAACAGACTCACCTGC
>JAITFS010000215.1 GCA_031281195.1 Oscillospiraceae bacterium | reverse complement strand
CTTGGAGATTCGACGAATTTCAAAGATATCCAACATCATGGAGAAGTGGAGCGAGAGCAAACCTATACTGTTGCAGAAAAATATCAAAACATAGGTTTGTTTTCCAACATTTCAGGAGAAGTTTTCATGCTGGGATTTGACCGAAAAAACACTACAGATTCGGTAAGTTTGTACTCTCTAACCAATTCTGATGGAACTGACCTCAAAGGTGGTAACAAGCTGCTGCCTCTGAGAACGAAAAAAGTGACGACTAAACATGATGGTTCGAATAAAATAACGTTTGATATGGGAGCAGGTTTTGATATCCCAAATGAGAATCAATTGCTATTATATGCAACAAGCGAGAAGGTAAATACAGTTAATAAATATTTCCCGATAAATGTATTCAAGTCCCATGCTGGTAATGCAGAAACTATTTAACTATGGAAGAATCTAACAGGATAGCCAACGATTAATCTATAAGAGGATATACAGATATCTAATGTTTGAGGGGATATTGACCAATGCGTGAAATAACACTCTCAAGCAAGTTTATGAAAGACATTAACTGCTTTTATAGTACTGTTTGATTTTGTTACCAATTTTTTCGTTGAGTAATTAATGCCTGTTGAATATATCAAAACCCATTGAAATCACTGGAATTTGAGGCATTACCATGATATAATATCTGCAAAAGAAACAACGAAAAACGATAAAAATGTTTGCAGATGAGGTGCGGTGAAATGTATAAGTTTCCGAGCAAGCAAATCAGTGTAACTGATTTTGGTATGCCATTGGGAATGAAGTTGAATCCTGACAACCGATGGGTGAAAAAAGCTGCTCTGATACCATGGGAAGAAATAGAGCTTCGTTACGCGGTGTTGTTCAAAAACCGTAAAGGTAATGTTGCAAAGCCTCTATGTCTGGCATTAGGAGCATTATTGATTCAAAAACAATACCAATATTCCGATGAGGAAGTAGCCATCCAAATAATGGAGACACCTTGTTTACAATATTTTTGCGGTATGCCGGCGTACGAGGAAAAACTTCCTTTTGATTCATCCTTGATGGTTTACTTTAAGAAAAGACTAACTTCGGAGATATTAGGAGACATCAACGAGATGATAATATCAAAGGCAGAGAATAAGACGAAAGAAAAGTCTGCATTTGATAACGATGACACGGATTCTCCGACTTTTGGCGATGCGGATAAAGAAAAATCAAACAAAGGCGATTTGATAGTGGATGCGACATATGCGCTGCAGAACATTCGATATCCGCAGGACATATCATTATTAAACGAAGCGCATGAGAACTTGGAAAAGATGGTCGATGTTCTTCACAATCCTACAGAAGGTGTTAAGCCGAGGACATACCGGAGAAGAACACGGCGCGATTATTTGTAGATAACCCGCAAACGCCATAAAACAACGAAAGAGATACGAAAAGCGATAAAGAAGCAGATGCGGGTTGATGAAATAGACAGAATAGAAGCGGAACGAAAACTCAGCCATGCAAAAGGATCGTTTGGATCAGGTCTGATTCGGACTAGGCTCAAAAACACAAGTGAGACTGCGATTATGTTGTCAATCGTAGCGTTGAATCTGCATCGTATAGGGCGGATTTTTTGCGCCATTTATTAGCACTGGCTATATTCGCTTCATGCAAACAACTTCATGCGAAAAATGCAATTTGTTCAGTAGGCATTAATTAAATTCCAATCGTCCACCAAGATGTATTTCACTAACAATATGTGTGCCATACTTTTCAAAAAGTCTTTCAGTTGCAATGTTACCATACAACTCATAGCGAAATTGGTCAGTTTTTGAGTTTCTCCTTTTTTTCATATATTTACCTATACTTAACTAATTAATATTCCATGATAGTTTAACATTTTTTCATTTGCATTACAATGCTACAATGTACTATAATATAAATACAGTAAAATATTTTATAAGGACACAATCTTATGGGAATTTTGTATGAAACTGCATGTTTTCTTGGGTCTGCTTCAATTTACTCTAAACATAACACAATCGAAAAAGTGGACTTTTCGAAAACTTTAACTCTAGGTCGACAACAATTTTTTATTAACCATTACTATATCAAATCATTGTTAAAAAAGCACTTTAATGAAAATTTTATTAAAGAAAATGAAAAAAGCTTATATACCTTTTCAAAATCTTGTACTAGTAATACAGCATTATTCTCAGAACCTTTTTTTATTACACTAGGAGCAAAAATAATTGATTCTTTAGATATCTCTGATTTTGAAAATGCTACAATAATTCATGATATTTCAACTCCTATTCCAAACTCCCTAAAAAATAAATACTCTTTGGTATTTGATGGGGGTTTACTTGAGCATGTATATGATTTTGCTAATGCGATTAAAAACACTATGGACTTAGTTGCATTAGGTGGTCATTTAATAATAACTGCTCCTGGTAATAATTGGTTTGGTCATGGGTTCTATCAGTTTTCACCTGAATTATTTTATTCACTACTTATTGAAGAAAATGGTTTTAATAATACTAAGGTCTACTTCAAAGGAGGACGAAATTGGTATCTTGTAAAAAATCCTAAAGAAATTAGACAACGAACAGAGTTTTCTCCTAAATGGTCTAACTTAACTTTGATGGTAATTTCAAAAAAGGTTGGTGAAGTACCTAATAAAGTAAATCTTTTTCAAAGTGATTATATGCTAATGTGGGAAAAACACAATGATGCATCTTCAAAAATTATAACAATTTCTAAAATTACTACAAATACCAGTAAATATACTCAAAAATACTCAAAATTCTTTATCAATTGTTTAAAGGTTATATTACCAACGTCAATAAAACTCTTTTTATATCGGTTTTACAGAGAAACAGTTCATATAGGAATACTATTGAGGTTAGAGTCAAGAAAGCAGTTTATAAAGTTTTTTGTAAAGATTACAATATAACTGAGGTTAAATCATAGAGTAGAGAATAGCCATAACATAAAAACTGCTATCTCGGCACATAAGCATACATCTTCTTCCATCGTTCCTCTATGACATAGTTCGGATTTGCATCAAGAATCAACTCTTTAAGTACTTTCGAGTCATCAGGTAGATGATATTTACATAGTGATAGTTTTGGTGCAAAATCCTTTAACACTTGTTTTGCTCCCATTAGCATATAACGTTCTGCTCCTTCGATATCTGCTTTGATAAAATCAATTCTTGGCAGGTTGTTTTCGTTTACAAAAGAGTCCAAATCGATAGTTTGTACTTTAAT
>JAITFS010000201.1 GCA_031281195.1 Oscillospiraceae bacterium | reverse complement strand
TTTAAAAATAAAATAATGTAAAATTAACACTGTAGGGGCGGATGGTAATCCGCCCGTTATTATGAATTTACCTGCAAGGTTCACGGGACGATTGCCATCGTCCCCTACGAATAATATTGAACATTACTATACAATACTTTAATCCATAGAGAAGTCTAATTCATCTAATGATAGTTCAAATGCGGGGATAAAATGCTTTATAAAATAGTCAACCTCCGGCATTTTTAGTGATTCTAATTTCTTTAAGGATTGTTCCTTTGCATGTAAAAACTCCGGGTTTCCTGACTTTTGTTCTTCAATGCATTTTATATATGCACCCATTGTGTCTGCTGCTTTTACCAGCATATATATATAATCATCTTTATTTGGTTTTAGGTATGTTGCATAAGATTCTCTAAACTCAATCGGTAGTGCTTTTAGTAGTTTTTCAGATGCCACATTTTCTACTTTTTTGTATGCTTCCATAATTTCTGGGTCATAATATTTTATTGGTGTTGGCATATCTCCGGTAAATATTTCTGATGAGTCGTGATACAGTGCTATTGATGCTGCAAGCCCCGGGTCGATGCTTTCTCCATATACATCACGTTTAATAATAGCCAGTGCATGTGCTATTACTGCTACCATGTGGGAGTGTTCTTGTATATTTTCAATCGAGTTATTTCTCATCAATGACCAGCGAGATATATTTTTCATTCTTGAGATAAGTGCAAAGAAACTGTGTTTTATCATCACTTTTTTCCAACCTTTCAACGTTTAGATGTAGATATTGTTTGTTATTAACCTCACTTTGAAGTATCTTTTTTTAGCAGTTCCTACCGAACACCTGCACATCCATGTGCAGAGGTTCGGCGCTACACCATCCATGGTTTCGCTTGACGGAACTGAAAAAAACACACTTCAAATTGAGATTCTCTTCATTACTTCACTCCGCCGAGAATTAGATTTAATAGTTTTTTTCTGAAAACTAATATAAATATGATTGCGACAATAAATATTGCTGCAATTATTATAGAGCTTGTGTAGTTACCTTGTGATACTGTGTTGCCCAAGAATACATATAATACAGCAGTTGGTAATGTGCCTAATACCACGGCAACTATGTATTTCCACAGCTTTACATTTGTTTCTGCAAATAAATACGGGCCTGCGCTTGATACAAAGGGTATCATAAATAGAAAAAATGCAATTATTTCAGGGCGTTTTATCATGTTGATTTTATCTTTTAAGGATGGTTCGTTATTTTTCTTTGTTTTTTTCTTTTTATTGCTTCTAAATAGTGATGCAAACTTTCGCATGAAGAATACAACAAATAAATTTCCCAGAGCAACACCCCCAAGGAATATTATCAGTCCCCATAATACTCCATAAGTTAGTCCTGTGAGTATTCCAATAGCCGGTGCAGGTATTATAAATACTATTACTTGTATTGCGGAGAGTCCAACCAGTGATAACGGTCCTCGCCATCCTAATGCATTAACAGTGCTGACTATACTTGTTTCATCATTTCTATTATTTAAAATATCTGTAAGTAATGGCAACAACTGCACAATCATTGCAATCAAAATACCAAGAAATAATACCATTATAATTATGCCAAATATTTTATTATTTTTCATATTAGTTTAATTCCTTTAATTTTTTAAACTCAAATTGAAATATATTTTTTTAGCAGTTCCTACCGAACACCTGCACATCCATGTGCAGAGGTTCGGCGCTGCACCGTCCATGGTTTCGCTTGACGAAACTGAAAAAAACATATTCCAATTATCGTTTTAGTTACTTTCATGGCTTAACCTTCCTGCGACTGCTTTATTTTTCCATTTTCCTGAGAAATATCGTGAGTAGATTATTGTTGCCCAGAATAACCATCCTAGTGGTACAGGCATCCACGCTGCTGAATATCCGAGTATTTCAAAATGTGCGGCGAGATAACCAAGTACAACTCGTGTTGAGAGTGATGTAAGTGTTGCGAGTGTTATTATTACAGTGTCGCCTGCTCCTTGCAGAACTCCGCTAAACATCATATTGCAAGCCAGTATCCAGAAGAAGAATGTGAAGTATCGTACAATGCTTGTGCCGATTACAAGTGATTCATTTGATAGTCCAAAAAAGCCAACAATAGTTTCTGCAAATATATAATAACACAAACTGATAAATACTGTACAGAGTACAGCCATAACAAGTGATGATCTTAAACCCGTGCGTACACGCTCTAATTTTCCTGCTCCGATGTTTTGCCCTGTAAAGCTTGCTAAGCCTGCCTGAAATCCTGACATTGGTACAAATACCAAAGCATCAAGCCGTACCGCTGCTCCGTAAGCAGGTACAACAGCAGGTGTTGTTACACCAAAGCTGTTTACAAGTCGTTGCATTGCTCCGTTTCCTAGTGAGATTAAGCTCATTTGCACAGCTATTGGTAATCCAAGCTTTATCATTGTTTTTGCAAGTTTAATATCAAAGTGTTTGCCGCCTTTGATAAACGGGAAGCGTTTTCTTAAATAAATGTATGAAACCGTTGCACATACTGCTTGCGCGAGAACTGTTGAAAATGCTGCTCCTGCAACTCCCCATTTTATTGTTATGACAAATATAAACGTAAGTATTATATTTAATATTGCAGATACAATCAGAAAATAAAGCGTTGCTTTTGAGTCGCCGATTCCTCGAAGTGTTGAGGCTATACAGTTATACATAAACTGGAAAAATAATCCTGCACTGTATATTCGCATGTATGTTACTGCTTCAGGGAATATTTCTTCCGGAACATTTAGAATAATTCTGAGCATGTGCGGTGATAATATCATTCCTACGCCTGTAAAAATAAGGCCGCATACACCAAGTAGTATTAATGCCGTGTCTATGGCAATCGGCAGCTCGTCGTCTTTTCCTGCTCCAAAATATTGTGAAACCGTTATTCCAACACCAACGGATAATCCAAACGCCAGTGCCAGATACATAAGTACAAGCGGCCCGCTTGTTGCTACCGATGCAAACGATAGCTCACCAACAAAGTTACCGACAATGATTCCGTCAATGATATTATAAAGCTGCTGTAGAATGTTGCCTGCCATTATAGGTAAAGTGAAAAGCAATATAAGCTTCCACTCTTTACCTACTGTCATATCATGCTTCAAGCTTCTACTCCTAATTTGTTATACTGTTTATTCTTTCTGTGTAAAACAGCGTTTGTGTCAGTCCATAATATGGTGTAAGCCATAGTGCCAATAGTAAAACTATTATATTAAATGGGAACGGTAGTATCAAGGTAATATATAAAAAATACCAACCTATAAATGAGACATCAATTGTAAATAAATCAAGCTTTACTCCATGCATAATAATAGTTGACTCTTTTATACATTGCAAAGCACTTTTTTTCGGGTCATCAAGCAAAATATAATACGCAAGCCTGTATTTATAAGAAACTACAATTCCCGGGATTATCAGCAATATACTCCACAATAAAATAATAGCTGTAGTTACAAAAAATATTGTCATAACCTTTGTAAATAAAACAATTCCAACAAGCAAATCTTTGAATGTGGTTTTCCGTTTATTTGTAATTTTGAGACAATAATTTCTATATCCAAAGTTAATTATCGGTTGAATTAACAGTAGTAATATTCCGAAAAATACACCATAAGGTCTAAAGTTTGTAAAAAGTATCGCAAAGCTTATGGCAGCACCATCAACTAATCTGGCTACTATGTCTGCTCCTCTGACAGTTCCCGGCAGATTTATTGATACTAAAGAAATCGTTGTGGTTAAAAGTACGAATATTATAGTAACAAAAAAAAGCCTTGGAGAGTTTGAGAAAATCAATCTCCTTGCCAAGGCTTTAATTGCAGCTCCTGATATAGGCATGGTATTACCTCTTAATTAATTCATAATGCATAATTATCTTATCTTTAAATGTAATAACTTAATATTTAGGTCTTTATGAATTATGAATAATCACTATCAATCTATCACTCCATGAACCATAGGTAAACCTCTCAGTGTTGGTAACCCATCTTCTTCTTTCTCCCATATCGTCTCAAAGTTCCAACCTACGTATGTCTCCTGATCTCGAAGTGCTTCACTCGTCCGTCCATGTGTTGAGATGCTTGTACTTATACTATTATCAAAATAGCTGCTTACTACTGTTGCACTCCCTATCATTAAACCATTCGGACTGGTAGTTAATGTATAACTGTTCTCTATCCTTGAATTCCATGCATAA
>JAITFS010000147.1 GCA_031281195.1 Oscillospiraceae bacterium | reverse complement strand
TATAAAAAATACGGAAGCGTAGCGAAGTGGTCATAACGCGCCGCTCTCGAAAAGCGGTTGTCCTCCGGGGCACGAGAGTTCGAATCTCTCCGCTTCCGCCATAGTAATCCAGCAACTGCAACAGTTACATGGTTTTTAATTTCATTTTGACCCGTTTTTTACCCTTTTCAGAATTGAAGCAGTTTTATCCATATCTTCCCTTGACATATATGCACTAAAATGTTAGCCTATTTTTGTTAGGAGTGTGACAATTATGATTAAAATGTTTTCTGCTTTTACGGAAGAAGTTGACGATGTCGAAACAGCAATCTCAGAGATTTTGGAGCAGCTTGACATCGAAAACAAACCATTCTTAAAGAACACCTTAGGCATTATACACTGTTTCCACGAGTTTATAGACAGCGGAGTTATTAAAGCTATATCCGAAGAATTACCCTTTGATGTTGTCGGTATAACTACCCCTTATGTTTGTATGCCGGGAAAATCAAGCTCAATGGGACTAATGCTCAACGTATTTACTAGCGATTGTGCAAGCTTCACCACAAGCCTTTCTGAAACAATGGATAACGGTAGTGGCAATCTTAAGCAAGTAATGAATAAACTATGCGACGATATTTCAGAAAAACTAAATGGCGAACCCCCAACAATGCTAATGGCTTATGGCCCATTTATGCATGTGCTAAACATAAACGGTGACGAGTTTGTAAATTGCATAAACAACAGATTTCCAAATATTCCTATATTTGGTGCGTTTGCATTTTCCGAAGAAATAGATTTTAGTGAAACTTACACACTTTATAATGGCGAAAGCTACTCAAACGCAGGAGCACTTGTTGCAATTACAGGTGATGTTAAGCCGTCATTTTTAACTATAGCGATACCTGAAAAAAATATGCTTCACGATTATGCAATAGCTACAAAATCCACAGGTAATATTTTAAATGAAATAGATGGAATATCAGTCGAAGAGTTTGCAATATCCAAAGGACTAATTGATAATGAAGGCAATTTAGACCAATTGTATACAACACCAATGGTAGCAAGACTTGATGATGGTTCACAAATCATACGTGTTTGCGTCGGTGGAGACGGACAAGGCGGAGCTGTTATGGGTGGACATGTGCCCGAAGGTGCAAAAATCGTGTTTTCAATAATGGAATTATCCGACATTATTTCCACAAGCAGTGAAATAACCGAAAATGCGATGAAGTTATTAAACAGCAAAAACATGATGATTTATTCCTGCATGGCACGTATTGAATTTTTAGGTCCAAAAAACAGAGAGCTTGAAGCAAATACTATGTGCAAAATCATAGGAGATACAGAATCCTTTTTCTACGCAAGCGCCGGAGGAGAAATATATCCGCAGTTTCTTTCTGATGGTAAGGTAGTAAGCAACTTACAGAATTATTCACTGGCTGTATGTATACTGTAACAAGAAATGGAACAGTACGCCATGAGCGACAAAAATAGAGAAATTTCGGAAAGTGAAAAAAGGTTACAGTTTGAAATAAAAAAGCTGAACCGTGTTATTGCTCTTCAAGAAAAAAGAATCTTCCGTTCTGAATTGGTAACATCAACACGTAACAGAGTTACTGATTTACTCAGAGCGGAGGTTAATAAAGCTATGGAAGAAGCGGAGCAAGCCAATAAAGCAAAAAGCAGTTTTTTGGCTAATATGAGCCATGAAATGCGAACACCAATGAACGCAATTATCGGTATGACCGCAATTGGTAAAAATGCCAAAGACATAGAACAAAAAAACCATGCTTTGAATAAAATCGGAGATGCTGCATCACATCTGCTCGGTATCATAAGCGATGTGCTTGATATGGCAAAGATTGAAGCAGATAAACTGGAGCTGTCACCCATTGAGTACAATTTTGAGAAAATGCTGCAAAAAGTGATAACAGTAGTTAGCTTCCGTGTTGATGAAAAACAACAACGTCTTTATGTAAATGTTGACAGAAAAATACCACTGTTTGTCGTAGGTGATGACCAGCGTTTAGCACAGATTATAACTAATATATTGTCTAATGCGGTGAAGTTTTCGCCCGAAAACGGCGATGTTCATCTGGACGTTGCTTTAGCAGAAAAAACCGATGAATATATCGAGCTTCGTATAGAAATAAAAGATACCGGAATTGGTATATCGCAGGAACAGCAGGCAACGTTGTTTGAAGTCTTTATGCAGGCAGAAAGTGGAACAAGCCGTAAATACGGAGGCTCAGGATTAGGGCTTTCGATTTCCAGACGTATTATAGAATTGATGGATGGAGAGATATGGGTAGAATCAGAGTTAGGTAAAGGTGCAACGTTTATTTTCACCGTTAAGATTGGTTATGCAAAAGAGAATCCTCTGCATAATACTAAAGGTGTTGACAACGAAAACGAATATTTGGACGTAAATAAAAGCGAGGATGAAGATTCAACAATCATTGATGATGAGTTTAAAGGAAAAAGAATATTAGTCGCAGAGGATATTGAAATCAACCGCGAGATTCTAATTGCTCTTTTAGAAAACACAGGTTTAACCATCGACTGTGTAGAGAATGGCAAAGAAGCACTAGATATTATTGATGTGAACCCAAACAAATATGATATGGTAATTATGGATATACAAATGCCTATAATGGATGGGTTAGAGGCTACAAGACGTATTCGTGCTTTACATAAACACAAGAGTAAAAAGCTACCTATTGTAGCGATGACTGCAAATGTTTTTCAATCCGATATTGATGATTGTCTCGAAGCAGGAATGGACGGGCATCTAAGCAAACCGCTTGATATTGATACTGTTTTTGACATGCTTCGCAAATATTTAGTGTAGAAAACGTGAGAACTTACCACTCAAGAAAGTAACCATGATAAAAAGAGCTATTAAGAAACTTTATAGACTAATAAAACCATTCAACTCCACAATTATGGATGTTTATACAAATAGTCCACCTTCAAATCAAGCCGCAGTCGATATTTTTCAAGGTGAATGGGCAAGCATTTTACCATCAGAAGCTGAGGCAGAGACAGGTGGTCATGCCGGCTTATTTGATGATGAACGAGTGCAATGGGTCATTGATAGTCTTGATAATCTAAAAGACTACAATGTGCTTGAATTAGGGCCTTTAGAAGCAGGGCACACTTATATGCTGGAACAAACAGATGCAAAATCCATAACCGCCATTGAAGCTAATTCAAGAGCATATTTAAAATGTCTTATCATCAAAGAACTCTTAAATATAAATAAAACGATGTTCTTATACGGTAATTTTATACCTTATCTCGAACAAAATAAGAAACCCTTTGATTTAATTTTAGCATCAGGAATACTTTATCACATGGAAAATCCTGTGAAGCTTATATATGAGTTTTCAAAAAACGCAAGTAGAGTTTTTATCTGGACACATTTTTATGATGAAGAAATCATAAAGGAAAAGTATGGCAAAAGAAGATTCGAAAAATGCAGTTATATAGAATACAACGGTTTTAAGTGTAAGGTTTACAAGCAAAATTACTTAAACGAATTAACCTCAAAGGCTTTTTATGGGGGAATGACTACATTCAGCTATTGGATTGAAAAAGATGATATTATCAATTGTTTAAAGCATTTTGGTTTTTTGAACATTAAAATAACAGGAGAAACAATGAATCATCAAACCGGTCCATGTTTCTCCATATTAGCTGAAAAATAATAACTCTATTTTATATGCGCGGCTACTTTTTTATCCTCACGTTGAATGTGATTTACCAGCCAGCCACCTATGCTTGTGTTCATTTTAGCAACTAACGCAATCGTCGCACCCTCTGCTTTAAGCTCTTTGTCGAGTTCCAGCACTGTTACCTTAAAAGCTTCATGCAGTTTTCTATGGTTAGCAAAATCAGGGTAACTATGCTGATGTTGTAATTTTTCCTCGTCTGCAAA
>JAITFS010000066.1 GCA_031281195.1 Oscillospiraceae bacterium | reverse complement strand
GTGTGCTATCAGACGTTGTGATGCGGCTATTTTCAATGTTAGAAAATCATTTTCTAAACCCTTGTAAAAGAAATTGTAAGTTTAATAAGAATCGCTTAGCTACTACAAAAAACAGATGGTGACGATTATAAAATAAGATTCTGCTTATACTGACTAACTAGATAATTTCTGGAATGTTGCGTTTAGCATAAACAAAGCGACGTACTTCCATTACATTATCAATCACCACATAGAACACCGCATAATTTTTGACGTTTATTCGGTAGTATGGTTGCTTCCTGTCACGTTTAGATTTATATGGCTTGAACCCCTCAGGATTACTTAGACGTTTATGAATTGCATCCTCAACATCTTCAATTAAGCGTGCTGACGCTACTGGGTTTGCTAAATCGAAAGAAATATAGTCCCGAACTTTTACAATGTCCTCTTCAAAGATTGGAAGATAGCTAAGTGTGTATTCCTTATCCATTGATACCTTCCTTTAATCGGGAGAATACCTCACTATGCGTGTATCGCACATTAGTTGTTTCCGCAATTCGATCCGCTTCATCGAGCTTAAACTCAATATCATCAGTCAGTTCCGCATATTTACGCAAACTCAAAACTACCATTGCACCATAACCATTCTTTGTTAGATATACTGGTTGGTCTCCATTTACCATGTTTTCAATTTCCGGAAATTTGTTGCGTAGATCTGAAACAGGTCTAATTTGTATCATCAGAATCACCTCGCTTGACATATGTTATCATAATGTTATCAGAATATTATCGCCTGGTCAAATATTTCTTAGAAGTAATGTATTATTCATGTTTCATTTAACCTCGCAACTGCTCCACCCGTCAATATATAATGTGTGTTATGTGCTGTTATGCTTTTTCTGTTTATTTTCTTCTTCTGCCTTTTCAATAATTCCTTCAAAAAACCATCTATATTCTTTTTCTTTTATATCCACATAATCCTTCCGATTGTCATATCCTACCTTTTTTAGAATTTCATGTTTTATATTATTGTATTGATCTCTAGCTTCTTTGTACTTATTCAGATAATCTCTGAATAATATGTGACGCTTAAATTCTGAATTTTCATAAGTACAGACATATAAATGATGTGCAAAATTATCTAGAATATTATTATCCAAATTTTCTTTACGTTTAAATGCTTCTCTTCCGGGAATTCCTTGATCCCCATTATGAAAATATCCAGTAAATTCTAATTCATTTTTTATTATGTCAAAATCATTCTCATTATTTATTACGATAATTATATCAATAATTGGTTTAGCATACATTCCAATAATAGCTGTGCTTCCAACATGCTCTATTGTTTTTATTTTGCTTAAATTCTGTCTTAAGATCTTATCTATTTCTAAAAATTGCTTTAACCAAATTCCATTATATTCTGATATTACCATTTATAACCTCACCATATTTTTATATTATTTTTAGTTTTGTCAAGGCAAACATGCACATAACGCGGGGCAGGTAGACGGCCGACCTAGCCAACTGCAAGCCCGGAACTGACCGAATGAGCGGCGGAGCGTATACCGTGTGTTAGACGAAGTTAATATTACTTTTCACATTTTTATTCTATTTTTAAGTCTTCAGTATTAAGACCACTATAATATCTACAACTTTCTGCAATAAACTTAATTACTATAAAGTCGTTATCTTGATACCATTTTGAATATGAATCATTCCAAAAATCTTTTTTGCTTTTTTCTTCATCCAATACTTCCATAATCCCTTTGAAAGTTACGCCACTAAAAGAATCTTTACAATAAAAATATACACATGCCTTATTGTTTGCCCTAAACTCTTTTACTTTCATTGAAGGTGAATTTGTATGCCAAAAAAAGGTTTTTATACCTTCTCTTTTGAAAGGTGCTATCATTGCTTTTGTATTAGGATATCCATTTTTATCCACAGAACTTATAAAACTTACCTCTTGTTTATTAATCAAATCATCAATTGTTTTTTCAAGTATTTTCATAAGCAATATCCTTTCTCCTATACAATCTTTATCATTATTCTATATTTTTGTTAATATTTTACAGATTTCCAATATTTATTTCGCTTAACATTCTACGCCTGCTATAGCAGGCGGTGACACCTTTAAAAAACAATACGAAGTATTGCCATTTTATCTAATGTACATGAGTTATTTGAAAACTACCTGTGTTGTGATTGCCACGATTTCACGTACCCAGTAAAACGGCAATGAGAAAAATGGTGTGCCGGATGTTAATGCACTTGGAGATAACCCTGCATATTTTGCAAAACTTTGCGATCTGTACTGGTGAAAACCATCCGTAACTATAGCGACATTTTTTGACAAAGAGTATTCACTGATTATTGCGCTTGAGTATCCTATATTCTCTCGCGTAGTCGTAGAGCGTTCTTCCACAAAGAGCATGTCCTCCGAAATACCGTTACTTACAAGAAATCGCCTCATCGCTTCAGCCTCGCTTATAACAGCCTCTAAACCCACACCACCGGAAAGTACAGCAACTGTCTGAGGATTAGCGTTTAGAAATTGCAAAGCTACTTCCATACGGCGATAAAGAATAAGGCTTGACTCATCCTCTATTACTTGAGCTCCAAGCACAATCAGTGTTCCAACATCGGGAGAAGTATTGCTCATTGCATCAAGCATTAAGAATGAAATCACAGCCGTATACAGTATTGCTAAAACCATACAAGCAACCACAGTATATATAACGATTCGACCGAAGCGATTTTGACGAATTTTACATAACACAGCGTAGAGTTGTTTGTGGAACAAGGTAATTATTGCAACAGCAGCGGACACTACCGCAATCATTATAGCAATAAACTCCCTGCTCACTGCAAATACGCTTAAAATGAATACAACCGCGCAGAACACCAGTATTGTAGCTTTTATAAGCTTTTGTACATTCGATTTAGAATCTGATGTTTTTTTCATCGCACTCCCCAATCGATTCCAAACTCTTTCATTAGCTTTTTTACTCTTTTTGTACGAGACTTGCTGTGTGGTGGGTATGCAATATTGTACAGATAAAACTGCAATGTGTCCGCATCAACCAGAACCTCAGTAAAATCAGTATGTTTACCTTTCTTATTACTATGGTGAAGAATTGCCTCGCATATTAGTTTAGTTTCTTCCTCATTAGTGATGTTAAGTAAATCGAGAGTTTCTTTTGCGAGCAACGCTCCTTCTTGGGCGTGATTTTCTGCATCCATCATTTTATAAGTATAAAAATCATGAAGCATACCTGCAATTGTTGCTAACTCCGCATCTTGATTTCTTTTTAATGCAATCAATGCACAAAAATGTGAAACCCCGTAAAGATGCACATACGCACAACGTTGATCTTCACGATATTTCATTTTTTGAATTGTTTTATCAATATAATTTCTTAAAACTTCAACTCTATTCATACGTGTTTTCTCCAAACTCTTCAAATTTTCATACTGCTTTTTATGTGTAATTTTTAAACAATTTTGCTAAAAAAACATCAAAAAATGCATTAAAAATATATCATCAACAACTATATCATAAAGAGATAAAATAGTGTATAATTAGAGTGAAAGAAAACTCACACGAAAAACATTAAAGCAAAGAGGTTCTAACATAATATGTCGAAGCGATCCAGGATAGCTACAATTGTTATAATACTTGCACTTGCGATTTATGCAATTGTAAGCCTTTACGTTATATGGGGTCTTACTGTGCCACTCAGCAGACAGCAAGAAGAGGACAGACAGCGAATCGCCGAGCTGCACCAGCAAATTGCGGAGCTGGAGCATAGGTTGGAAAACACTGATGACCCTGATGTTATCAGGTGGATTGCAGAGCAACTTTTAGGGCTTGTTAAGCCGGATGAAATGATAATCACAGGTGGAATTAATCACGGTGGTGATTAAAGCACAAACGAAACGATTTAACTCTTGTTAGTGGAAAGGAAATTGTAAAAACATGTCACAAGGTAAAGAAATTAAAATTATTTGTGGAAACTCAAATATCCCATTTGCAAAAAGTGTTTGCCGAAATATCGGTCTAAGACTAAGCAATTCGCAGGTTTCAACTTTTTCCGATGGTGAGATTGCAGTATCGTTAGACGACTCCGTGCGAGGTGCAGACGTATTTATCATCCAGTCTACATGCACGCCAATAAACGATAATCTCATGGAAATGCTTATCATGGTTGATGCGTGCAAACGTGCTTCGGCGCATCGTGTCACCTGCGTAATGCCATATTTTGGTTATGCACGACAAGATAGAAAAGTAAAAGCGCGTGACCCAATTTCTGCGAAGCTTGTGGCAAATCTTATCGTTTCTGCCGGTACAGACAGAGTGCTGACTATGGATTTACACGCAGCGCAAATACAGGGTTTCTTCGACATTCCCGTTGACAACTTAGTTGGTTCTCCGCTGTTTGTTGATTATTTTAAGCAAAAGTTTAAAAATAAAGACGATGTTATGATTGTTTCACCCGACATTGGTTCGGTTGCCAGAGCGCGGGCATTTGCAATGAGAATGAACATGGAGCTGGCAATTATTGATAAACGCCGGGAAAAAGCAAATCAAGCAGAAGTTATGAATATTATAGGTTCTGTCGAAGGAAAACGAGTCATTCTCTTTGATGATATGGTTGATACAGCAGGCAGTCTTTGCGAAGCAGCGGCAGCACTTACCGAGCAAGGCGGTGCAAAAGAAATCTACGCATGTGCAAGTCATGGTGTTTTATCAGGGAAAGCTATAGAACGTATTGAAAATAGCGTTGTGCAAGAAGTCATTTTCTCTGATACTGTGCCATTTACACGTGCCGAACCATGCAGTAAAATCAAATATCTAACCGCTGCTCCACTATTTGCAGAGGCTATCAAACGTATATTCGAAGAAGTCTCAATATCAACAATATTTAGGTAATACTTATGTTTTTTCGTCGTAATAAAGAACCTGTTTCTTGGATTGTTGTGTTTTTGGGAAATCCCGGTGTAAAGTATGAAAACACCCGGCACAATGCAGGATTTATGGTTGCAGATGTTATAGAAAAGAAAGCAAATATTAAACTTAACAAAATTAAGTTTAATTCATTGACTGCAATTACCACAATTGGTGAACAGCAGGTTTT
>JAITFS010000043.1 GCA_031281195.1 Oscillospiraceae bacterium | reverse complement strand
TGGAGGAAAATTATGAGACTATTAACAAGATCGGATTTTGATGGACTGGCTTGTGCAGCTTTATTAAAAGAACTCGGAGTTATTGACTCGTGGAAGTTCATACATCCCAAAGATATGCAGGACGGTTTAGTAGAAGTAACAGAAAATGATGTGCTTGCAAACGTTCCGTATGTGGAAGGTTGTAATATGTGGTTTGATCACCACTCCAGTGAGCATCAACGCCTTAAGCCGGGGCTAGAATATAAAGGCTTGAGCCGCATTGAAGACAGTGCAGCACGTGTTATTTATGAGTATTATGGTGGTGCTGAAAAGCTTCCAAAAATGGAAGAAATGGTCATAGCAGTTGACAAGGTTGACTCAGGTAAACTCACACGTGAGGATATTCTTAATCCAAAGGGTTGGGAGCTTCTCGGATTTTTGATGGACGCACGCACAGGGCTTGGCCGTTTCCGTGACTTCCGTATAAGCAACTATGAGCTTATGGAAAATCTGATTGATGCTTGTGCAAATCAAGGTATCGACGAAATACTGGAAAATCCTGATGTTCAAGAGCGCATTAAACTATATTTTGAGCAAGATGCTCTCTTTAGAGAAATGCTTCTCAAATATACAAAAACTGATGGAAATGTAATTATTACAGACCTTCGTGATGTTAGCCCGATTTATACAGGCAACCGCTTCCTCATCTATAGCTTGTTCCCGGAGCAAAACATCTCAATTTGGATAGTTGACGGCAGAGAAAAAATTAACTGTGCAATTGCAATGGGTCACAGTATTCTTAATCGTACCAGCAAAACAAATGTTGGTGAGCTTTGTCTGAAATATGGCGGTGGTGGTCATAAAATGGTCGGTACTTGCCAGGTTCCTTATGGAGATGCAGATAAAGTTATAAAAGAAATCGTAGAAAAAATGAAATCCGACGGGTAAGAATATATAATAACTAATTAAGCATAAGCCACTTGTGAGGAGGTCACTAACTATGCAAAAAAAGTTTCAACTGAGAAGGTTGATTATTAACTCCTTACTCGCAAGGTCACTGCTTGTATTATTAGCGTTTATTTTAATGGTTGCATCAAGCTGTTTTATCATGTTTCGCACGTTAAATGCAAAGCATCTGCAAAATGCGGATGAGATAATGAACAGCACAGCCTCTTATGTATCACGAGTCTTGACCGAACCTGAAACTACCTTAAACTTTATCGCCGGCAACATAGAAGATATGTATCGCCGTGATGAAGGGATGGATGCAATCAGAGCCTACATGATGGAAGTATCTACATTAGAGTTTAGAGAAAGAACACGAACTCTCAGTTATAGAAGCGTGTATGGATTCTTTTATAGTCCGGGTCAGTTTATTGATGGTGCAGGTTGGCAACCTGATGAGAATTATACTCCCGTATCACGCCCGTGGTACATAGCTGCTATGATGGCAAATGGGAATGTAGCAATAACATCTCCATATATTGCTACAGATACCCAAGTTATGGAAATTGCTTATGCACGTCAAATATTTGATGCTAATAATTTTCCTGTGGGAGTTATTGGCATCAATTACCAGGTTGGTGATCTTCGCGATTTGATAATAAACAAAAGAATTACTCCCGGCAGCTATGGATTTATGTTAGATGAAAACTTAAACGTAATTATCCATCCAAATGAAGAGTTCCAAGGTGAACCATTTAGTGAAATAAATCCTTTTATGACACCATTTCACTCTTTAATTTCAGGTGGAACAGATGTTTTATTGCAAAAGGTGCAAAACTATGCCGGTGTGCAATCATTTATATTTGGCAGACAGCTTGATAACGGTTGGCACCTGATGATTGTTGTACCCGAACACGAATACTATAAAGAACTATATGAAATGGTTATAATTATCAGTATATTAGGAGCAATTTTGGCAGGTGCTCTTATAGTTATACTGGTAAGTCTTGAATCAGTTAAGAAAAAAACAGATAAATCCCATCAGGAAAAAAGTATGCAACTGGCTGAATTGGAGTTACTGCGTGAAGCGGACGACCGCTTGCAGTTGATGTTAGATGCCAGTCCTTTTATCATTATGTTATGGAATAAGGATATACAATGTATATCAGCTAATGAAGAAGCAATAAAAATGTTCGAATTATCAAACAAGCAAGAATATCTTGATAGATTTTATGAATTATCACCGGAATATCAACCCGATGGTGAAAGCTCAAAAGCTAAAGCTAATAGACTTATATCAGATACCTTTAAGGTGGGTTATCATCGTGTCGAATGGATGCATAATTCTCTAAGCGGTGAGCTTATACCTTGCGAAATAACACTTGTACGTGTTAAGTACCGTGATGATTATGTTGTCGCCGGTTACACCCGGGATTTGCGTGAATTAAAAGCTTTACTATCAGAGCTAGAAGAAGCAATCGAAGATGCTAATGAAGCTAATAAAACAAAATCTCATTTCCTTGCTAACATGAGCCATGAAATTCGTACTCCGATGAATAGTATAATCGGGTTTTCCGAGCTTGCGCTTGATGATAAAAGCATTACTCCCAAAACCAGAGGATTTATGAAAAATATTCTGGAGAATGGGAAATGGCTTCTACAGATTATTAACGATATACTGGATATTTCAAAAGTTGAATCAGGCAGAATGGAGCTGGAGAATATTCCATTTGATATGCATGAGTTATTCTCCGGTTGCCGAACAACAATTACGCCAAAAGCTGATGAAAAAGGTTTATTGATGTACTTTTATGCAGAGCCATCAGTAGGAAAAATAACATTAGGCGATCCTGTCAGATTACTTCAAATACTTTTGAACTTACTCTCAAATGCTGTAAAGTTTACAAAAAGCGGTATAATTAAATTACAAGCTGTAGTAAGAAATATTGGTGAAGACTCTGTAACTGTATATTTTGAGGTTAAAGACAGTGGTATCGGTATGACTCCCGAACAGATGGCCATAGTTTTCGAACCGTTTAAGCAAGCAGAAAGTGGAACTACACGTAAATACGGCGGAACAGGGCTTGGGCTTGTCATAGTAAAAAATATGGTAGAGATGATGGGTGGCGAACTCGTTGTAGAAAGCACCCTCGGAGTTGGCAGTAAATTCAGCTTTGAACTAACCTTTGACGCTATTGACGAAAATCAAGATAATGCTCTTGAAAAGAAATCAATGATGGCAGAAATGGATAAGCCAACCTTTGACGGTGAAATTTTACTTTGTGAAGATAACGATATGAACAGGCAGATGATTTGTGAGCATTTATCGCGAGTTGGTATTAAAACAGTTGTTGCTGAAAATGGTAAGATTGGCGTTGATATGGTACAAGCTCGCAAGCAAAGCGGAGAAAAGCAATTTGATTTGATTTTTATGGACATTCACATGCCGGTAATGGACGGTCTTGAGGCATCCGCAAAAATCCTGGAGATGGATACCGGTATACCGGTAGTAGCTATGACAGCTAACATTATGACAAATGATAAAGAACTGTACAAAATGAGCGGCATGAGTGATTATGTGGGCAAACCCTTTACCTCACAAGAATTATGGCGATGCTTAATGAAATACTTTAAACCAATTTCTTTGCAAAAAGAGGATATTGATCAACGTGAGTATGAAGATAACAAGCTACGTCAAAAGCTAATAAACAATTTCCTTAAG
Source organism: Oscillospiraceae bacterium (assembly GCA_031281195.1). Taxonomy (GTDB): domain Bacteria; phylum Bacillota; class Clostridia; order Oscillospirales; family Oscillospiraceae; genus WRMH01. The sequence continues at coordinate 4,919 of JAITFS010000043.1, read as the reverse complement.
TCAAACAGTGAAAAATACAAGGAAATTACAGATGCAATAAATGATGGAGATATAAAGCTGGCTCATAGACTGGTGCATACAATAAAAAGTAATGCCGGACAATTAGGAAAAACATTACTGCAACAAGCAGCAGAGGAATTAGAGAAAAATCTCAAAAACGGAGAAAACCATACAACTCCCAGACAAATGCTCACGTTTAAAACAGAGCTAAATACAGCTTTGATGGAGTTTTCAGTAACAAAACACACAACATCAATTACTCCGGCAGAATTAGCAGAACCAATGGATTCATCAGAACCTTATGATATAGAAGAAGCTCGAAAAACAATAGAAGAACTAATACCCCTACTGGAAATCGGTAACACAGAAAGTTTTGATTTCATTGATAGACTTCTTTTGATACCGGGAAGTGCGTTTGTAATACAACATATTGAAAATATAGACTTTCAATCAGCATTAGCAGAGTTAATTAAATTGAGAGAAGGAGTTTTTACAAAATGACAGGAGATAAAAAGAAAAACAGTGTACTTGTTGTTGATGATGATACCGCAAATCTGATGCAGTTAATACATATTTTACAACCTGATTATACGGTGTTTACAGCAAAAAACGGGAAAACTGCATTGGAGATAGCAGCTAAGTCTTCGCCCGATCTTATCCTTCTTGATATAATCATGCCGGAAATGAATGGCTTTGAAGTTCTAACAGAACTAAAAAAATCTAATAAAACCGCTGAAATACCAATAATTTTTATTACCGGCATGGACGATAATGCCAATGAAAGTGAAGGATTGTCTCTTGGTGCTGTAGACTATATTCGCAAACCATTTTTCGATATGGTTGTAAAATTAAGAGTTCGTCACCAGCTTGAAATAATAAACTTAAAAAGAAATCTAAGACGTACAGCCGAGGTAGCTGAAAATGCAAATCGTACAAAGTCATCTTTTTTAGCAAGTATGTCTCATGAAATACGCACACCTATGAATGCTATTATCGGAATGCTTGAGCTTTTGACACATGAATCCTTAAACAGCCGTCAGAAGAACTACGTTGATGATATTAGTCACGCCGCAACATCTTTGCTTGCAATTATAAATGATATATTGGATATGTCGAAAATCGAATCCGGAAAAATGGAGCTTTCTCCAATAGATTTTGACTTTTTTGCATTCCTCGATAACATTCATTCTATGTTTACCTATATTTCTGAAGAAAAAGGGTTGAAATTTATCTTTGAAACAGATAATGACTTACCACGTTATCTATATGGTGATGATTTAAGGTTACGGCAGGTTCTTATAAATATTTGCGGAAATGCGGTGAAATTCACTGAAAAAGGTCATGTACGTCTTAAAACAAAAAGATCAGATAAAAATATTGTTTTTGAAATTTCTGATACCGGTATTGGTATCAAAAAAGATGATATAAGAAAACTATTTAATGCTTTTGAACAAAGTGATTTAAATAAAACACGAGGATTAACCGGAACCGGTCTGGGTCTTGCAATCACAAAATCATTTGTGGGTCTAAAAGGTGGTACTGTTGCCGTTGATAGCGAATATGGTAAAGGAAGTACATTTACAATAACAATCCCACTCGTTGTAGGAGATAGAAAAAAAGCTGAAGCAACGATTGTTCCAAAGGATAGAAGATTGTTTTCACCAAGAGCAAAGGTTTTAGTCGTTGATGACAACGAGTTTAATCTAAGAGTTGCAGTTGGATTGCTCAATTTGTCGGGTATCAAGGCACATACTGCAGCCTCAGGTGCAATAGCTATTGAAATGGCACAGATGGCTGATTATGACATTATCTTTATGGATCACATGATGCCGGGAATGGATGGTGTGGAAACAACACTGGCTATCAGGGCAATTGAAGGTGAGTTTAAACAGCCTGTTATTATTGCTTTAACAGCAAATGCTGTTCACGGAGTTAGAGACTTTTTCTTGAAAAATGAGTTCAACGATTTCGTACCAAAACCAATTGATGTTAGGGAATTGACGACAGTTCTTGAAAGATGGCTTCCAAATAAACTGATAGAAAATGCAGATGATAATCCTGATGTACAAAAAACAGATAAGGATAGCTTCTTAGCAATTCTTGGTGACTTGGAAGATATAAATGTTAGTGTTGGATTAAATAATGCTGCTAATATAGAAAGCTTATATCATCAATCAGTTGAGTTATGTTGTAAGCAAATTCCTTCATTATGTGCAAAAATGTCCGAAAATTTGTTTGGTGATGATATTGGTGCTTTTGCTATCTCGGTGCATACTATAAAATCAATCCTTGCAACTGTTGGTGCAATGGCACTTTCTGATACTGCATTTAATCTTGAGGAACTGGCAAAATCCGGTGATAGTACAACTTGTAAGAAGCTTTTTTCAAGCTTCCATGATAAGTTAATGAATCTTCATGTGCAGCTTACGGCAGTTATGTCATCAGAAATATCGCAAACAAAAACGGCAGGTGACCTTTCAGTTCTAAAAGAAAATGTTGAAAAAGCATTAACCGCCGTCAGAGGTTTTAATGATAGTGGTAGTCTGGCAGCATTAAAACCTTTATTAAAATATGATTTTGGTGATGAAACCAATACACTGCTGGAAAATGCTATATCAGAAATATCAAACTTTGATTATGAAAAAGCAGAAGAAATATTAAGTGTAATCGAGATGTAATACATTCTAAGTTTAAATAAAAATAACAAGGTGAGAAATAGTTTTTATTTCTCACCTTGTACTATTGCTTATTGCTGTTTTTATAATTTGAAGCTAGTAAATAATCTAGTCTTTTAGTGCCGCTTGAGCTGCTGCAAGTCTTGCAATCGGCACTCTAAATGGTGAACAAGAAACATAAGAAAGACCGATTTTATGACAGAACTCAACAGATGACGGGTCACCACCATGCTCGCCGCATATACCGAGTTTGATATCGGGGCGTGCTTTTTTACCTAGTTCTACGGTCATTTCCATAAGCTTGCCTACGCCGATTTGGTCGATTCTTGCAAATGGGTCAGATTCAAAGATTTTCTTTTGATAATACTCATCAAGGAATCCGCCTGCATCATCGCGTGAGAAACCAAATGTCATTTGTGTAAGGTCGTTTGTGCCAAATGAGAAGAACTCGGCTTCTTTTGCAATAACATCTGCTGTGAGACATGCACGTGGAATCTCTATCATTGTACCAATAAGATACTCAAGATTTACTCCGGCTTCTTTAATTAAATCGTCTGCTGTTTGTTTTACGATTGCTTTTAAGTATGTGAACTCTTTTACTTCACAAATCAGCGGAATCATAATTTCAGGTGTAATTGCCCAGTCCGGATGATCTTTTTTGACTTTGATTGCAGCTTTGATAACTGCTCTGGTTTGCATAACTGCAATTTCCGGGAATGTAACTGCAAGACGGCAACCACGATGCCCCATCATTGGGTTAAACTCGTGAAGTCTTGTGATGATGGCTTTAATATCTTCTACAGATTTACCCATATCAGCAGCGAGTTTTATAATATCGTCTTCGTTTGTGGGTAAGAACTCATGAAGTGGCGGGTCTAAGAAACGGATTGTTACAGGTCTGCCTTCCATTGCTTCATAGATTCCTTCGAAGTCGCCTTGTTGCATTGGCTCTAGTATTGCTAGAGCTTTTTCGCGTTGCTCGACGGTTTCAGAACAAATCATTTGACGAATTGCAGAAATACGGTCGGCTTCAAAGAACATATGTTCTGTGCGTGTAAGTCCAATGCCTTCTGCACCAAACTCAATAGCAGCTTTTGCATCTTGTGGAGAGTCGGCATTTGTTCTAACTTGAAGTCTTCTATATTTGTCAGCCCATGTCATTATGCGACCAAACTCACCGCCGATTGTTGCTTCTGTTGTTGGGATTGTTTCACCGTAGATATTTCCTGTTGAACCATCAAGGCTAATCCAATCGTCTGTGCCATAAGATTTGCCATCAAGCTCAAACTTTTTATTTTTCTCATCAATTCTGAGAGCACCACAACCTGCAACACAGCATGTACCCATCTGACGTGCAACAACTGCTGCGTGTGATGTCATACCACCACGTGCTGTAAGAATACCTTGTGCGGCTGCCATTCCTTCAATGTCTTCGGGAGTTGTTTCAAGACGTATAAGGATGATTTTTTCGCCTGCATCAGCCATTTTCTTTGCATCTTCTGCTGTAAATGCCGGTTTACCTGTTGCTGCACCCGGAGATGCCGCAAGTCCTTTGCCGATTGGTTTTGCTGCTGCCAGTGCTTTTGTATCAAACTGCGGGTGAAGTAATGCATCAAGTGATTTTGCATCAATCATAAGAACAGCTTGTTTTTCATCAATTGCACCTTCATCCACTAAATCACAAGCGATTTTAAGTGCTGCAGCGGCTGTACGTTTGCCGCTTCGTGTTTGAAGCATAAATAGTTTTGAGTCTTCAATGGTGAACTCCATATCTTGCATATCACGATAATGGTCTTCAAGTTTGGCAACGATTTTTACGAAATCGTCATATACCTGCGGCATAATATCACGAAGCTGGTCGATGTTGTTTGGTGTGCGAATACCTGCAACAACGTCTTCACCTTGTGCATTCATCAAAAACTCACCAAAGAGCTTCTTTTCGCCGGTTGCAGGATTACGTGAGAATGCAACGCCTGTACCTGATGTATCGCCCAGATTACCAAAAACCATTTCTTGGACGTTAACTGCTGTACCCCAATCGCCTGGAATATCATACATACGGCGGTATGAGATTGCGCGGTCATTGTTCCATGATTCAAAAACTGCTTTGATTGCTCCCATAAGCTGTGTTTTTGCATCGGATGGGAAATCTGCTCCGATAGCTTTTTTGTATTGGTCTTTAAACTCATTTGCTAATTCTTTTAAATCGTCTGCTGTTAAGTCAAGGTCATCCTCAATGCCCTT
>JAITFS010000240.1 GCA_031281195.1 Oscillospiraceae bacterium | reverse complement strand
TTCTTGACAGAATTATGAAAAAAGCAGCGGAGTTTGGTATAGCTGACAATCGTATACACATTGACCCGTTAATAGAGGTTTTATGCACAACTGATGATGGTGAAGGTATCTTCATGTTGCTGGATTTAATTAAGCATATAAGAAAAACATACCCAAATGTTTACATTTCAGGTGGTGTTTCAAATATTTCATATCAATTGCCTGCAAGACGTCTTGTAAACCAGGCATTTATTCCGCTTGTTATGCAAGCCGGTCTAAATAGTGCTGTGTTAGACCCGCTTTGTGGTGACCTCAGAGGTATAATATACGCAACAGATGCAATGTTAGGCAACGATGATTATTGTGCCGAATACATATCCGCATATCGTGAAGGCATTTTTGGCGGGAAGTGATCTGAAGAAAGTAAAGAAAAGAGAACAGTTTGACTGCACTCATATAAATTGGCAATAGTAACATGTCATAAAATATTCTCAAAATTACGAATTACATTTATTATACTTGCAATTATTATAAATTTAACGTAAAAATCTCCATTTTTCATGTAGCTATTTTTCTTTGCGTATGATAGAATTGTAAGGGAAAATGGCAATATGTAGATGATTTACAACTTACCACCCCTCAAATTCAGACTTTTCACACTTTCGTGTAAGAAATGGAGGGGAATTATTTATGAGACTAAGACGTTTAGAGCTCACAATCATCGCACTGACACTTGCATTTATCTGTTTTATGGGAGGATACTTTACAGGACGTAATCAAAATGCAGTAAATGTAATGGCAGTACACGGGCAAACAAGCGAAACACAAAGCGGTCTGACTATTACAACTCAAAACAACACACAAACAGAACAACAATCAAATTCAGAAAACCAAACAAACGCAAACACCGGTGAGAACCAACTAAGCAACACTCAAACGGAGCAAGATACTAATACCGGGTCAGCAAGAGGTGGGGACGGCAAAATAAACATTAATCTTGCAACACAAGGGGAATTAACAGACCTGCCGGGGATTGGTGCAACACTTGCAACACGAATAATCGACTACAGACGACAGCACGGAGATTTTCAAACTATTGAAGAATTAAGGCAAGTATCAGGCATTGGCGAAAAGAGATATGAAGCAATAAGTGGTATGATAACGGTCGGGTAATGTAAGTAAGGAATACATATAATGAAAATATTAGTAGTTGATGATGAAAAGCTCTTAGTTAAAGGAATAAAGTTTAATCTTGAAAACGAAGGCTATCAAGTTGATGTAGCTTATGACGGGTTTGAAGCGGTTGAACTTGCTCGCAGCAGCAGCTACGATTTGATTATTCTTGATGTAATGATGCCGGAGCTTGATGGGCTTGAAGCATGTATGCGTATACGTGATTTTTCAACAATACCAATTATTATGCTCACCGCACGAAGCGAAGACATGGATAAAGTCATTGGATTTGAGCATGGAGCTGACGACTATATAACAAAACCTTTTAACATTCTTGAACTTAAGGCTCGTATCAGAGCCTTACTCAGGCGGAGTGCTCTTGTAAGTAATGTTGCCGGAACAATCCTTACAATTGGTGATATAATCATTGACACTGAGAAACGTATTGTATTAAAAAACGATCAGCAAATCGAGCTGACTGTTAAAGAGTTTGATGTTTTTGAACTTTTAGCAAAAACACCGGGTCGTGTATATAGCAGGGAAAATTTGCTTAACATAGTCTGGGGATATGAGTATCATGGTGATATTAGAACTGTTGATGTTCATATACGCAGGCTTAGAGAAAAGTTAGAAGAAGACCCTGCTCAGCCCGATTATATAATGACTAAGTGGGGAGTTGGTTATTATATCAGGGGATAAAGAGTCAAAAAAGCAAAAGAACAAACCATCAGTTAGAAAGCTGATGTTCTTTAGCAGTATACGAACAAAGTTTGCACTCACACATTTTGTAGTTGTTGCAATTGTATTAGTGCTTATAAACACGTATTTCTTATTAGAATCACGTGATATTGTTTTTGCGACAAAAAGGTTATCTGTACAAAGTCAAGCTGAACTCATTGCAACCCGTCTTGAAGAAACATTTGATTCACTGACACAAGAGGATGAAGAGAGGATTGCAGCAGTTGTTACTCAGCTTGATATAGCCGGTGGTTCACATATAGTAATTACAGATGATGAAGGGACTGTGTTGTTTGACCCGTCCGGTCGTGCAAAAAGTGCTAACTTTCCAATAGACCGTATAAAAACAGCACTTGAAGGTAATGATATTTTTTACTCAAGATTTCAAGATGCAACTTTTAGCAGTAGTGCATTTAGACCGATTATGAGCAGAGGTGTTGCAATCGGTGTAGTCTACTACCATGAAGATGATGCCGACCAAGGTACTTTACTTATTGAAATGCAAAATACAATACAAAATATTTCAATTGTTGTAATTGTTATTTCAATAGTTATAGTTACACTTATTGTGTTATCCGTTATGCGACGTGTTAAAAGTATCACAAATGCTGTTAAATCAGTGCGTGAGGGCGAATATAGTTATATGATAAATATGAAAGGCAGTGACGAGCTGGCTTTATTAAGTGACGAATTTAATAGTCTGACCGGAAGATTAAAAGAAACAGATGAAGTCAGACGGCGATTTGTTGCAGACGCTTCACATGAGCTTAAAACACCTCTTGCTACAATAAAATTATTAACAGACAGTATTTTACAAAATGAAGATATAGATAATGATACATTACACGAGTTTCTCAAAGACATTGGTATGGAAGCAGACAGGTTATCGAGAACAACAGATAGGCTTATGACACTTACTCGTCTTGATAGCCATATTGAAGATGAATTAATCAAGGTCGATATGAAAGAAGCAGTATCGGAAACTCTAAGAATGTTAAGACCTCTGGCTGACAGTATGGGTATTAAAGTAAAAGGTCAACTCGCAGAAGGTTGTTTTATTCGTACAACAGAGGATGCAGTAAATCATATAGTGTTTAATTTAGTTGAAAATGCTATAAAATATAACCAGCCTAATGGAAGTGTATTTGTTAGATTAGCTGTGGTTGACGATAAGGTAGTTTTAGACATTATGGACAGGGGAGTTGGTGTCCCTGATGATGACCTGCCCTACATCTTTGATAGATTTTACAGAGTTGATAAAGCACGCTCCCGTGATGCAGGTGGCAGCGGTCTTGGTCTTGCTATTGTCAAGGATACCGTTGCAGATTTAAACGGCTCTGTAAATGCAAGACCTCGAAAATCAGGCGGAATGATATTTACAGTCAGCTTCGATTTGTATAAATAGATAAAACAAAGGATTAATAAAAACTGATAAAGATTATTTGAATAATAAAAAGTACTATACGATAAACTCTCTACTTGTTACAGTAGAGAGTTTATAACTAAGGGATAATATGAAAGAGAAATATGATAAAACAACTTATGAATTGTTTTACACCAAAATCTTTTCGCCTACAACATGAACCTTAAGCATGTTTGTTGTGCCGGAGTGTCCAACAGGAACACCAGCGGTTAGAACAACAAGCTCACCCTCATTTATGCAACCTGCTTCTAAAGCTGTTTGAACCGCATGATTAAAAAGTGCGGTTGTATCAGTTTCTTCTTTGGTCATAAGAGGAAGAATACCCCAGTTTAGCCTTAATTGTCTTCCAACGACAGGGTCGGGAGTACAAGCTAAAATCGGGCAGGTTGGACGATATTTTGATACGTTTTGAGCGGTTGTACCCGATAGTGAAACGGTCAAAATCGCTGCTGCGTTTAAATCATGTGCTGTAGTAACAGTAGCGTGTGAGATAGCATTTGTTATAGTTGTTTCTGAGTAGTGCTCACCTAATCGGAAACGTTCCTTGTAATTAATGGATTTCTCAATACGCTCAGCAACCTTCGCCATTGCAGAAAGTGCTTCAACCGGGTACTTTCCAACAGCGGTTTCACCCGATAACATAACAGCACTTGTGCCGTCGTAAATAGCATTTGCAACGTCTGATGCTTCTGCTCTTGTTGGACGTGGGTGTACAATCATCGATTCGAGCATTTGTGTAGCTGTAATTGCAGGTTTTCCTTGCATCAAGGTACGTCTTATTAAATCTTTTTGAATAACCGGTAATTCTTCGTATTCAAGCTCAACACCAAGGTCACCACGAGCAATCATTATACCGTCACTGGCAGTAATTATAGAATCAATATTTGCAACTCCTTCTGAATCTTCGATTTTTGCAATAATTTTGATTTTATTGTCACTATCAATGCGGAATAACTCGTTTTGTATCTGCTTAATATCTTCGGCAGAGCGTACAAATGATGCTGCAATCATGTCAAACTCATTTTCGACAATAAAACGTAAATCTGCTCTATCCTTTGGACATAGATAAGGAATGTTCAGATTAACAGACGGAACATTTACGCTCTTTCGGTTTGAAATAACCCCACCGTTTATAATACGGGCATTGATATTTGTGCCTGTGACAGACTCTACAACAAGCTCAATAAGTCCGTCATCAAGAAGAATCCTTGTACCGGTTTTTACTTCTTCAGGTAGCTTCTTGTAGGTAATACCGGCACGTAGAGAGTTACCTGTTACTTCGTTTGTTGTTAGTGTAAACGAATCACCACATATTAATTCCGCTTTATCATTTTCAAAGGTACCAAGTCTTACCTCCGGCCCTTTTGTATCAGCAAGAAAAGCAACAGTGATACCGGTATCCTTGCAAGCTTCGCGTAATGCAGCAATACGGACCTTGTGCTCCTCATGTGAACCGTGTGAAAAGTTAAAGCGAGCAACATCAAGACCGGCTCTGAGAAGTGCCCGGATTACATCGGGATTGTCAGTTGCAGGACCTAATGTTGCTACAATCTTTGTCTTACGCATTATCCACCTTATATGCATGCAGTGCTAAGTCAAGCACTTTGTTTGAATATGCCCACTCGTTATCATACCATGCGAGCACTTTTACAAATGTATCGTTGAGTTGAATACCGGCTGTTGCGTCAAATATTGATGTGTGAATATCTCCATTAAAGTCAGAAGAAACAACTGCTTCCTCAGTATAATCCAAAATGCCTTTTAGCTCATTTTGAGAAGCACGTTTCATTTCTGCACAAATCTCATCATATTTAGCAGGTTTTTTGAGGTTTACTGTGAGGTCAACAACAGAAACGTTAAGAGTTGGCACACGCATTGACATACCTGTCAGCTTGCCGTTTAGTTCCGGAATTACAACGCCAACTGCCTTTGCTGCACCTGTTGATGATGGAATGATGTTACCTGATGCTGCTCTGCCGCCACGCCAGTCTTTGTTTGAAACACCGTCGACTGTGAGTTGTGTTGCTGTGGTTGCATGAACCGTTGTCATAAGCCCTGACTCAATACCCCATTTATCGTTAAGCACTTTTGCAAGTGGTGCCAAACAGTTTGTTGTGCATGAAGCATTTGAAATCAAATCCATTGATTTATCATACTTGTCCTCGTTAACACCCATAACAAACATTGGAATATCGGTTGTTGGTGATGTGATTATGACTTTTTTAACACCTGCGTTTAAGTGAAGCTGTGCTTTATCTTTTTTAGTAAATACGCCTGTTGCATCAACAAGGTATTCTACACCTTTTGATGGCCATGCAATTTGGTCAGCTTCACGAACTGCAAAGCAATGAACTGACTTACCGTCAACAACGAGTGAATCATCAGTGAATGATACATCATGATGGAATCTGCCGTGCAATGTATCATATTTGAGCATATACGCCATATACTCAGGTGACATAAACGGGTCATTTATAGCCGCTATCTCAATTCCTCTTTCAAAAGCTGCTCTAAATACCAGTCTACCAATTCTTCCAAAGCCTGTAATACCAATCTTGAATCCCATAAAAATTTACCTCCGAATAAATATTATTAATAGCGGAACAAGTATATACTTATTCTGTCAAAAAATCAAAGGTTATTTTTGATGAAAATTTCAAAGAAATTAAAATTATGTGTAAAAAGCAAAATTAAAACACTTACTAGGTAAACTAGACAATAACTAATAAAATTACAATCCGGTTACTTTTTGATGACATTTTTCTACAAGAGAGTTACAAAATTGGGAAATACAAACGTTATAACTGTGAAATTGTGTAAAAATGTGTAAAAAATCGAACGTTTCAGAGTTTTCAAACGATTATTGAAAGACATCCTAACAGATGCTAGGATATTTTTAGTTCAATGATTTTAAGATAATGTATTACCTCTAAGAAAGTGATTTTGAAAAAGTGTTAGAGAAAAATAAAAGTATATTAATATCAAAAATTAAACAAGAAGTGCAAAACCATGTTGACCTCACTACACTTTCTGACGGTGATTTGCAAAAACTCGCAGAGAACTCTTTAGAGCAATATATCATCCGGTCAAAAGAAAACAATCATATTACATACCGGGAGCTTATTGCGATGAATTTTCGCGAGAAGCAAACAGTTATTTCAGCGGTTTATGAATCTATACGAGGTCTTGGTGTACTTGGACAGATTATAAATGATCAGGACATAACAGAGGTTATGATAAACGGCTATGAGGATATTTTCATCGAAAAAGCAGGACGGTTGTTTAAGATGGATAATCGTTTTGAAAGTAAACGTGAGTTAGAGATTATCATCACCAAGTTTGTTTCTATGGCAGGACGGCAAGTAAACGAAAGCGAACCAATTGTTGATACACGTTTAGCAGATGGCTCTCGTGTAAATGTTGTTATGCCACCAATTGCTCTAAATGGGCCGATTGTTACAATACGTCGTTTTCCAAAAGAAGCTATGACTGTAAAAAAGCTCATTGATTATGGTTCAATCACGCCGGAAGTAGCAGAGGTGTTAGAGATGTTGGTTAAGTGCAAGTACAATATCTTTGTCAGTGGTGGTACAGGAAGTGGAAAAACAACATTTTTAAACGCATTATCAAACTTTATACCACGTGATGAGCGTGTAATAACAGTTGAGGACTCAGCAGAATTGCAAATAAAAAATGTTGACAATTTAGTCAGACTTGAAACTCGTAATGCAGGGCCTGACGGCAGTGGAGCGATTTCAATACGTGATTTGATTAAGTCAGCACTTCGTATGCGACCTGAGCGTGTAGTAGTTGGAGAGGTTAGAAGTGCAGAGGCACTTGATATGCTGCAAGCTATGAATACAGGGCATGACGGTTCTTTATCAACAGGGCACGCTAACTCAACTTACGATATGTTAAGCCGCCTTGAAACTATGATACTTCAAGGTGCAGCAGGCTTACCACTAGATGCTATACGTCAGCAGATCGCATCAGCACTAGATATAATAATTCACCTGTCGAGACTTCGTGATAAAAGCAGAAAAACTGTAGAAATCGTAGAAGTTTTGGATTATAACCAAGAGACAAGGAAAATAAACATCAATCCACTATTTGAGTTTGTGGAAGATGAAAATTCAACACTCACAAAAGTATCTGGTTCACTGGTACGCACAAAAAACAAAATGATTAACACCGATAAACTAATCAGCGCTGGCGAAAGTCGAATTGTATAGGGAGGGAACATTAAGAAAAAACCAACACAATAAGACATCAGACGCTAACCCGTCGGATGTCTTCTTTCCCGATTTAACTATATATCGTTATAAATTCTACATTTGAGAGCATATATAGTCGTTTTTTGCAAAAATGACAACTTTTTTTACAAAAATACTACAAAAAAACGCAACAAAGTATTGTAATATATTGTAATATTTGGTATAATCTAGAGTTGAGGAAGCAAAATTATGGAAAAAAAAGTCGGGATATATGTTCATATTCCGTTTTGTAAGAAAAAATGTGCATATTGTAACTTCTATTCCTTGTCGGGATACGATGGTGGTGACACCTTAATGCCTGCGTACAAAACAGCAGTTTTAAAACATATTGAAGAATACTCAGCACAACTTGACGGATATTTGATTGACTCTGTTTATTTCGGAGGCGGAACTCCAAGCCACTTTGGAGCGTCAAGATTAATAGAAATATTGGAAAAACTAAAAAGAAACGGACATGTTTTATTAGACTCCGAGATAACAGCGGAAGTAAATCCGGGAAGTATTACTAAAGAAGAACTGGTTAAATTAAGACGGGCAGGCTTTAACAGATTATCCATTGGCGTTCAATGCATTGATAATAGTACACTAAAAAACCTAGGAAGAACACATACCTTTGCAGATACAGAAGAAACCTTTAAGTTTGCCAGACAAGCAGGATTTAAAAACCTTAGTTTAGATATTATTTATGGTCTCCCGTCACAAGACAGAGAAGCATGGGCACAAACACTCGGACGTGTCGCAGGACTCAAAGCAGAGCATATATCTTGTTATAGCTTAAAAATCGAAGAAGGCACACAGTTGTTTGATTATAAGGATTCGCCGTTTTTACCCGATGCTGATGTACAAGCCGGCATGTATCTATACGCTGTTGATATTTTAGCAAGATTTGGATATAGACAATATGAAATATCAAACTTTGCACGACGCGGATATGAGTCAAAGCATAATATGAAATACTGGCTCGGTGAGGAATATATTGGATTTGGACCTGCTGCACACTCTTATGTAGGGCAATGCAGATACAGCTTCACTGAGGATGTTGAAGGATATATCGAACAAATCGGACAAGGTAAACGAATTGTTGAGCACGACGAAGAAATGTCAGATTTTGAAAATGCCGGTGAATATTTAATGTTTAGACTAAGAACAACACATGGTATTTCCGAAGAAGAATATTACAGTATATATAGATTAAAAATGGATTTTGTACTTGAACTATTATACAAATATGAAAAGCAAAACTTAGCAGTATTTAATGAAGGTCGCTGGAGATTTACTCCAAAAGGATTTCTTGTATCAAATAAACTTATTGGTGAACTATTGGATGCTCAAACAAGACAACGTACACAAATAAGTAAACCTTGGAAAACAGAAACTATAGCAGAAGAAACACAGATGACATTATTTGACAAACGCCCGGTAGCGGCAGGTTTGTTCGGCGGCAGAAGACTTGTTGGACACAACGAATTATCATAGTTTGCAACACTTTAACAAGTGTTAACGATAGGAGAAGCGTAGCGTGAGATTAGTTAGCAACAGTAATAAAAAAAGAAGAACAGATAATGTTTTTACTGCAAATGGAGATAGTATAGAAATTAGCGGAATTACAGACTATACCATCAGTTTTGCAGATGATACCCCCGAGAAAATAAAGAAACCATTATCTAAAGGAGCTATTGCACTAAGAACAACATTAATAATAATGTTTGTAATTATTATTGGTATAGTGGCATTTGTTGTAGCATTGGGTTATTATGTGGATTCTTTAGATACAGTATTTCCAAACTTATGGGCAGAAGGTGTATATCTTTCCGGTCAAACGCAGGAGGAAGCTATACAAACACTTATTGACAAGGGTTATGAAAACAGTGCAGATAATATTGCTGTAACCTTATTATTCCCTGATGATACCGGTTTTTCTGTGGCCGGTGTAGAGGTTGGTTTGCAACTAAATGCAAAGGAAGCAGCAGAGCAGGCATTTGCTTATGGAAGGGACGCTACATTTTGGGAAAACGCACGAACTTATGTTGCATCATTATTTGAAAGAGTAGAATTATGGGATTTAAGCACACCTAACTTTGATGATAGTATTATACGTGAGCTTGCAACATCATACACAGCAGACTTTAACTCAACACTATTTGACAATAATCTTGAAATGGATGATTACGGTATTTCTATAGTTAAAGGAACAGGTTTTGAATCAGCTGAAGAAAACGATGTTTTTAACCTTGTTGTTCATTCATTTAAAAATGCAATTGAAAAAAATGAACATGTAACAGTTAATTATATCCCCGAGTTTACTATGGAAGACCCAATAAATCTTAAAAGTATTTTTGATTATATTCATATTGATCCAATATCCTCATACTATGACGCGGAGATAATGGGTGCAACAGAGAGCTACGAAGGTAGAACTTTTGACCTGGCTAAAGCTGAGGATATGTTAAACAATGCAACCTCCGGTGATTCATTACATATTCCGATTTTTACAATTTATCCGGAGGTTACTAAAGAACAGATTGAAGCTATGATATTTCGCGATGTATTAAGCGAAAGAACCACAACAATGGCAAGGATTAGCAACAGAATAAATAATATAACTCTCGCATCAGAATCCATAAATGGAACTATACTGCAACCGGGCGAAATATTCTCATACAATAGAACTGTTGGCCCTCGAACAGAAGAAAACGGATTTTTAGAAGCCGGTGCTTTTATAGCAGGAAGACTTGTTGATGAAGTTGGTGGCGGTATATGTCAGGTATCTTCAACTATGTACGCAGCAATTTTGCTTACACAGTTGGAAATAGTTGAAAGAAGACCTCATGGAATGACTATAAGTTATCTTCCGCTTGGTTTGGATGCTACAGTTGCATGGGGTCATATTGACTTCAGGTTTAAAAACAATACAGATTTTCCGCTCAGAATTGAAATGACAGTTGCAAATGACAGAGTAACCGCAAGATTTATTGGTACAAATGCAGATGGTTCTGTGTTTGTGATTGAAGATTACCGGGAGGAAGCATATCAAGATAATCTTATTGATACAAAACCATTTGAAATTGTAGAACGTGAGGATGATACACTACCTGTCGGAACAAGAGTTGTACATGACTCAGGCTCAACCGGATATACTGTCGATACATGGCGTAGGCACTACACAGCAGACGGTGAGCTTATAAGCAGAGAAAGAATCTCAAGAGATACCTATCGTGTGCAAAACAGAATCATTTTAATAGGAACAATGCTGCCCGAACCCCCGTCAGATCCGGATGTTTATTACGATCCGAACGAAGGGTAGATAAATCAATATTATAAAACAAGAACATCAGAGAAATCCGGTGTTCTTGTTTTTAGAATGTTTTCAGAATTTGTAAATCTGCATTTTTATTTTATTGCAATTCGTCATACATTTATGATATATTACACATTGCATGATTACAAAATAGATGGAATGGAGTTTAGCGTGAAAAAATCAAAAAGTATGCATAACATTATGCGCGTAACTCCATTCTTTTATGTTAATTTGTGCGAAAATCATTAGAATGGAGTTTATTATGAGTTACAATAAAAAATCTGTAGAAGATATTGATGTAAGTGGTAAGAAGGTTTTACTGCGTTGTGATTTTAATGTTCCAATTGATAAGGAAACAGGAAAAATCAGAGACGAAGGACGTATTATTGCAGCATTACCTACAATTAATTATCTGCTTGACCACAATGCGGCAGTTATCGCATGCTCACATTTTGGAAGACCAAAAGGGGAGTTTAAACCGGAGTTTTCTTTAGCGCAAGTAGCAGAAAGCTTATCAAAACATCTTGGGAAACCTGTCAAAATGGCAAAAGATGTTATCGGTGATGATGCAATTTCACTTGCAGCAAGCTTAAAACCGGGTGAAATTATGTTACTTGAAAACACACGCTTCCATGCTGAAGAAGAAAAGAACGACCCCGAGTTTGCGAAAAAACTCGCAAGCCTGGCAGACATATATGTATCAGATGCGTTTGGAAGCGTTCACCGTGCACATGCATCAACAGAAGGGGTATCACACTTTTTACCGGCAGTATCAGGATTTCTGCTAAAGAAAGAGCTTGACTTTATTGGTGGAGCTATTAATGAACCTAAAAGACCGCTAGTTGCAATACTAGGCGGAGCAAAGGTTTCTGACAAGCTTGGAGTTATATCAAATCTTCTGAAAATATCCGATGCAATTATCATTGGAGGCGGAATGGCATATACATTCTTTAAAGCAGAAGGTGGAAAAATCGGCAACTCCTTATGCGAGGATGAACAGCTTGAGTCAGTATTAAAATGTAAAGCAGAAGCAAAAGAGCGTGGAGTGAAGTTATTGCTACCGGTTGATTCTGTTGCAGGAGCGGAGTTCTCAAACGATGTTGACCCAATCACAGTAGATAGTGACGCCATACCCGACGGAATGATGGCAATGGATATTGGACCTCGTGCAATTGCCGAGTTCACAAAAGAAATCGCCGGTGCAGGAACAATCGTCTGGAACGGCCCGATGGGAGTATTTGAGTT
>JAITFS010000059.1 GCA_031281195.1 Oscillospiraceae bacterium | reverse complement strand
CTAACGCCTAACATTCGTCCTACTATTGCACTGTCAACCACTGCAAATAATAGTTGCAATGCATTTGAGATTAATAGTGGTATCGAGAAGTTTATCATGAGACGGAGAGGTTTACCCTCCGTCATATCCTTAATAGTTGCCATTAATTTCTTTCTCGCTCGGTTCAGGTAATTCTCCCCGTTTTTTCGCTAGTTCGCTCAATGCTAAGCACCTACGCGAAAAAAGCGTTGAAAATCACCTGAACCGAGCTAATATTAATTCTAAGAAGATAAGTTTAACTCTTTTAATTTAATTTTTCGTCAATCATTTTTTGTAAATCTTCAAGGGATTTTCCTTGCATTGCTCCCATGAGACGTAATTGACGGAAAACTATTTCGGGGATTGCTCGCATGTGCATATATTCGAAGGTGCCCGGTTCGGGGTTGGCGGTTAGTCCTTCAAATGCGGGTGCTGTTTTTGCGATTTCTTCTAAAAATGCTGCACCGTTTTTCATACGTCGAATGTCACGAACAGTTGTATTTGCAGTTGCTTTGAATGGTATTTCTACTGTTGGTGTTACTTTTACTTCAGCAGTTACAGCTATATCTCGTGATGAACGTCCGAGTTTGATTTCATAAGTTCCATCCAGCACGTGCCAGTCGTTAATCTCTGTGCTGTAGTATGCAAATGCTGATTTATCTAGCACAAACACTACTCTTGTTGTTTCGCCCGGTTCTAGCGGGATTTTTACGAAATCACGCAGTTCTTTTTCGGCGAGTACAATTCTGTCTTCTCTTTCGGGTGCGGTATTGTCGTTTTTGAGTCCGACATATAGTTGCACGATTTCTTTTCCTGCTACTTTTCCTGTGTTTGTAATATCTGCTGTGACCATAAGCTTATCTGTGTCGTTCATGCTTGTTTTGTCAATTTGTAGATTTGAGTATTCAAAGGTTGTGTAGCTTAGTCCATGTCCAAACGGGAATAACACTTTCATATCCTTTGTGTCGTAATAACGATATCCTACGAAGATTCCTTCACGGTATTCTGCCATGTCACGTTCACCAAAATAGTAAAGGTAAGACGGGTTGTCACTTAGTTTTATCGGCATTGTTTCTGCGAGTTTTCCGCATGGGTTTGCTATTCCGTATAATATGTCAACAACTGCTCCGCCACCTGCTTGTCCGCCAAGATATGCTTCAAGAATTGCGCTAACTTCATTAACCCAAGGCATTTCAACCGGTGAGCCGTTTAATAATACGACTACAACATTTGAGTTTACATCTGTTATAGCTTTTACCAGTTTATTTTGTCCTTCCGGCAGTCGCATGTGTGTTCTGTCGTACCCTTCGGATTCGTAAGATGTTGGTAATCCAATGAACAATACACAAACATCAGAAGTTTTTGCAACTTCGATTGCTCCTGCTTGTAGAACTTCGTTTACATCATCGCATTTTTCAATATCATAACCTTTACAATATGTAATATTTGGATATTCCTTGGATGCATCAAGTGCAGTGGTCATCATTGTTGGGTTCACTTGTGAGCTTCCTGATCCTTGATATCTTGGTTTTTCTGCAAACTCTCCAATAAATGCTACCTTTGCTTCTTTATCAAGTGGTAGTATATTATCTTTATTTTTGAGTAATACCATTGATTCACTTGCAATTTTTCGTCCAAGTGCGTGATGTTTATCTTTATCAAATGATGCTTTTCGTTCTGCTGCCAACACTTCCTTGCGAATCTCGCCGCAACGGTGTTTACCACAGCATTGATCCTCTCTGCCAACACGGACGATTAGTCTAAGTAGTCTTTCAACTGCTTCATCAAGTATTGCTTCGTCAAGCTCGCCTGATTTTACTGCTGCGACAATGTAATCATCGTTTGATGGTATTGCTGTGCCGGGCATTTCAAGCTCCAAGCCTGCTTTTAGCCCTTTTACACGGTCATTTACTGCTCCCCAGTCACTTACAACAACTCCGTCAAATCCCCACTCGTCACGTAGGATTTCTGTGAGTAGTCTATGGTTTTCGGATGCATACTCGCCGTTTACTCTGTTGTACGCACACATTACGGTTGTTGGTTTTGCACTTTCGACTGCTTTTTTAAATGCGGGCAAATATATTTCACGCAGGGTTCGTTCGTCAATTATTGAGTCACTCGACCAGCGGCGTGTCTCCTGATTGTTTGCAGCATAATGCTTCAGGCTTGTGCCTATGCCTTTGCTTTGAACGCCCTCAATGAAGTTTGCTGCCATTTCTCCTGCAAGATATGGGTCTTCTGAGAAATATTCAAAGTTCCGTCCGCAAAGTGGTGATCGTTTTATGTTTACACCCGGTCCTAAGACTATACGCACATCTTCAATATCAGCTTCTAAACCTATGGCTTCGCCCATTTCTCGCAATAAATCACGGTCAAATGAACATGCTGTCAGCACGGCAGGTGGAAAGCATGTTGCCGGTACGCTGGTTCTTGCTGCGTCCTCAGGGCCTGTGCCGACTTTTCGTAGTCCGTGCGGGCCGTCGTTCATCATAATTGATGGGACTCCAAGCCTGTCAATTGGTTTTGTTTCCCAAAAGTTTAAGCCTGAGCATAGTGATGCTTTTTCCTCGAGTGTCATTTTTGAAATAATGTCAATGTACTTCATGTTTTATATCCTCCCGTTTTATCGTTCATTATTTGTCGTTTATAAAGTGTTTGATATTTAGTGTTTATCCTACGTGTGCTTGCGTTCGGTATACTGTATTTTTAGCAGTTTCTTTAAGAAGAAACTGAAAAACACATACACCTCACCGCACACTCTTTCATTATTAATTATTAATTTTTTAAGCGGTGGATTTTTTATTCCTGCTGAACTCCCAGGGGTCGTGTATTTTTGGTATGTCGTCTAGTAGTTGTTTGGTGTATTCTGCTTTTGGTGCGAGTATGATTTCGTCGGCTGTGCCAAACTCGACGAATTTCCCTTTTTCCATAATATAGACTGTGTCTGATACATAGTAGGCTAGCCCCATGTCGTGGGTGATAAATATGATTGTCATGCCGATTTCGTCACGTAGTTTTAGGAGCATATCGAGTATTGTTGCTCGTGAGCAGGCGTCTATCATTGATGTTGGTTCGTCGGCGAGTAATATCTTTGGTTTTAGTAGAAATACTCTTGCTATCATAAGTCGCTGCATTTGTCCACCTGAGAGTTCAAATGGGTATTTGTTTGTCATTTCGTCAAACTTTAGGTTTACAAAGCTGCACGCTTCACGCATCATTTCAATTTTCTTAGCTTTTGGTAATCGTCTTCCGCCTCGCATGTGTATACAGTCGAGAAGCACCGAGTCGATTTTGCTGAATATATTATACGATGAAAACGGGTCTTGGAATATTGCTTGTATTCCTCGCCAGTATTCTTTTTTCTTTTCATGTGAGCTTATGTCGCGCTTTTTTCCCATGAAGAATATTTCGCCTTCTGTGACTGATGTAAGTCCAAGCAGCATTTTTATAAGTGTTGTTTTTCCACTACCTGACTCGCCGACTATTGAGATTAGTTCTCCCGAATAGAAGTTGAAGTCAACATGATCGACGGCAACAGTTTTTCTGTTACCAAATCCAAAGATTTTTGTAACTCCTGTTCCACTTAAACACAATTCTCTTTTATTGTTCGTCATAAAATCTCCTTAACTCGGCTTCGGTGAAGCGGCAACGGCAACGACGATTGTTTTCTAATTCTTTTATTGGAATACTCATTACCTGACACTCAATAGTGGCGTATTTGCAGCGTGGTGCAAACCGGCATCCGTCGGGTGGTGCTTTTAGGTTCGGTGGTGTGCCCGGGATTGCTACGAGCTTAACATCACGTGTGCCATCTTCGGGGACAAGAATTGAACCCATAAGTCCTTTTGAGTACGGGTGCAACGGGTCAAATATCATTTGATCAGCTGTACCTGTTTCTACAAGCTGAGCCGCATACATTACCATTATTTTGTCTGTGACATTATACAGTAACGGCAGCTCATGTGTTATGAAAATCATAGACTTGATGATTCCAAGGTCTTGCAGGTCGTGCAGCATTTTTATAACTGCTTTTTGACTGGTTACATCAAGTGCTGACGATGGTTCGTCCGCAATTAGAACCTTTGGTGATAATATAGTTGAAACTGCAATAACTGTACGTTGCTTCATTCCACCTGATAACTCAACAGCGTATTTATGGAGTGTATCTTCGGCGAGATTTAACACTTCAAAGCGTTCTCTTGCAAGGTCGTAGATGTCTTTTTTCTTTGCTTTTGGGTCATGGGCACGTATAACATCTTCGATGAACTTTATGATTTTGCGTGTTGGGTTCAGTGCGTTCATCGCTGCTTGTGGTATATATGCAATCTCTGTTCCGAGAATGTTTTTACGTACATCATCGGGTTTCATTTTTGCTATGTTTTTGCCGTCGATGATAATATCGCCTTTGATGTAGTGAAGCGGAGCGAAGTAATATCCCATAAGGCTAAGCGCCAGTGTGGATTTTCCACAGCCTGATTCCCCTGCTATTCCAAGCGATTTGCCTTCCTCGACTTTAAACGAGACGTCGCTGACGGCATATACGTCTTCTCTGTTGCGTGTAATGTATTTAGTTGATAAGTCGTTGACTTCCAAGATTATTTTGCTCATTAACTTTTCTCTTTTCTTTTGTAGGGGCAGATGGCAATCTGCCCGTAGGTTTTGCATTGATTTCACGGGCGGATTGCCATCCGCCCCTACACATTAGTCCCTCAGTTGCGGGTTAAATACCTGGTCGAGTCCTGTGTTCATCAGGTTTAAGGAAAACGATATTAACGCTATTACTATAATTACCGGATAGTACGCCCACCAGGCACCTGTTATGTGAGCTGTTGATTTCATTATACTCCAGTCCATCATTAAACCAAGTGTTGCTGTTGTGGTTGTGCTTGGGCCTAGACCAAGCATTGATAAGCCTGCTTCGGAGAGTATGCCTGACGAAATTTGAAGTATGAACGCCATAACAACATACGAAGCTAAGTATGGCAGTACATCCTTGGCTATTATCCTTGGCATTGAATGACCACTGAGCTTACTGAGATTTACATGGTCGCGATTTCTCAGTGACATAACCTGTGAACGTACAGAACGTGTTGTCCATACCCAAGATGTTAAACCGATAACAATAGCTACAGTGACCGGTCCTCGTTCAAATTGAGTCATACTGTTAGCTATTAAAATCAACAATACAAATCCGGGTATAACAGTGAACAGGTTTGTGATAAACATAATGATGTCATCCACAATTCCACCAACATACCCTGCAACCAAGCCTAAAACCAAACCGATAGATGTCGCTACACAACCTGCGATAAGTCCAATCCAAAGCGATGTGCCGATAGCAGAAACAAGCTGTTTTAACATATCTCTACCAAAACCATCAGTCCCGAGCGGCAAATGAATACTGTTGGCAACATCATCAATATGAACATAATCATCAACAGTTATCACAGCAAATAATATATCATGCTCACCGGTTTCTTGATTATATGACATAACATGTCTATCGTCTGTGTAAAACAATCCATCTAATCTTTGATCCAGTCTTGATAACTCTCTACGGCCGGCTATTGTTAAACCTTCTACACGTATGTCTTCGGTATAGTATTCCCACCATAAGGATAGCAAGGATGTTGTGTTTTCAATATCAATTTCACTCTCTCTGATACCTGCATTTTCTTGTTTGTTAAACAAAATTAACCATTCGCGTATTAGCCCTCTGTCACGGTCATCAAGCTTTGATGCTACACGTGCAAGCTCTGCTTCCGGAAGTCTGAAAATGTAAGTACGACGAGTTTCCATACTGTCATATAATGAGATGTATGTACCCGGTTTAGTAAATGAGTTATATCCTATCATGGCAAGTGGATTACCGGGATTAAAAAACGGATAGATAAACGAAAAGAGCAGTATGGATGCGAATATAATAAAGCCAACCATAAACTTGCCGGATCTTACTACTGAACGTAAATGTGCTTTCATTCTATTCCATTCCCCCCCTCTACTCGTATTGCGAGGCTTTAACTCGCGGGTCAATAAAGCCGTAAATAATATCTAATATAAAGACAACTATAAGCACCATAAATGTAATTATTAGTGCTGATGCTGATATTAACGGATAATCAGCTTCACTTATAGCACGAAACAGTGTCGAACCGATACCCGGATATGAGAATATAAGCTCGGCAACTAATGCTCCACCCATCATTGTTCCTATTGAAAGAGCTAAACCTGTAACCTGTGGCAGCATTGCATTGCGGAAAACATAACCTACTATTTTTATATCCTTTATTCCCATAAAACGGCTGTATTTTACATAATCTGCGTTTAATTCATATATTGACATTGATCTCATTCCAAGTGACTGTCCACCGATAGATATTAAAACAATCGACCAAAAAGGCAGATGATAATGCCTGATGACCGATGCGATAAATTGCATATTAAAGCTTGGTATCATTCCTTGCTCATAACCGCCTTGAACCGGAAACCACCCAAGGTCGATGGCAAACACTGACAATAGAATAATTGCCATTCCAAATGCCGGTGTTCCACCAATGAGTAGCATTAGTGGCATAAGTGATTTGTCAAATGCTCCTTTTATATAAGCTGCTAAAGCACCAAGTACATTTCCTATTGTCCAGCCGACTAAAATAGCAGGGAGCTGTAGTGCAAGAGTCCACGGGAGTGCGCTGGCAAGAATATCAGATACCGGGCGTGGGTAACGGGAAAACGAGAGACCAAACTCACCCCGGAACACATTGCCGATATATGTAAAGAATTGCTCCCACAGTGGTTTATCAAGTCCAAATGTTACGACAAAATGCTCATATATTCTGCGTATGGTTTCGGGATCTGTTCCTCCACCTGCAGCGAGTCTACCAACAATTGCCGCTACGGGGTCGTTTGGCATTAATCTTGGTAGAAAGAAGTTAAGCGTAAACGCCGCAATAAGTGTTACCAGAAACCATATTATTTTCTTAGTAAAATATTTTCTATAACCTTTCATAAGGGGAGAACCTCCGGTTTAGAGAGTAGAGAGTAGGGTGTAGGGGCGGCATTCTGCCGTCCGTAGGTTACTAGGATTTGGAAAGGCGGTCATGCTGCTGTTCCAACATGACCGCCCTCACGGTGCATTATAAATCTAGCCTACGAGGCGAATGTTGTAGAGGTCTGCAATTGCGTA
>JAITFS010000185.1 GCA_031281195.1 Oscillospiraceae bacterium | reverse complement strand
GATTGTAATAATATTCTTATATGGTCTCGGAAAGCGTAGCCATGGATGGCGGAGCGCCGAAACTCTGAGCATGGAGGCTCAGCGTTTCGGAAAAGAGACTATCATAAGAATATTATTATTACTAATTTTTATTCAAACATTACTAAATTCGCACCAAGGCGTAATGCAAGATCAGCACATTCATCTGTAAAACCGGAGCGGGAGAATAAGTATAAAAACCTTTCAGGATATCTGAAAAGACGGCTGCGTTCTTCAAGATTCCTTAAAGCATCCTCACCGGTTGGCACATCAGACCAAATTGCATCACCAAATAAAGCATATGAATCACCGGCATAAGCCACAATTGGAATACTGGTGTCTGCTTTTGTTATGAGGTCATAACCCCACCAACGCCCGACATCAGTAAACTTGACAGGCATTTTGTTTTCATCATTTCTTTGAGTTACCCATTGCCTGCAAATATCTTCAAAAACCTTGCTCATAAAAATTGGGATTTCGTGCGAAACACTACGCCAAATCTTATCAATTGAACCAGCATGAATGATAGAAGCAACACCCGGAATAAAACGATACCAGAAGCGAAACATACTATCTTCGATTTCGTAAATGGTTTTTTTGCCTGGACGTTCAGTTACGGGGGTATGCTTACCAACTAAACCAAAAGAGATTAAGTTTTTTAGATATGCGGTACATGCACTGGTCTCCAACCCAACCGCTGCAGCGATTTCGGAGTTTTTATTTGCTCCGGTTGCTATTGCTCTAAGCACAGCATTATAATATGAAGGGTCGCGCACCTCACGGCGAAGAAAAGTTTCGGGTTCTTCAAAAAGCTCTGATGACGCGTTAAAAAAAGTATTCTTTATATTATCTTCAACAGAAACATTAGGATTCATCATGTTTAGATATTTTGGAATACCACCGGTTAAACCGTAGATTACAGCAATATCAAAAGGTGAGAAATCACTGTAAAAGCGTTTTGCCTCAAAGAAAGTAAATGGCTCAAGCTTTATTTGTGCTGTACGTTTTCCATAAAATGCACTGTAATCCAAAGTTTCACTATGCATAACAGCCTCAGACGAACCGCAAATAACAATCATAAGCTTACCTGTAGAAAACTTTTGCTCAATAAATCTGCAAATAAACTCCGACATATTTTTATTAGAACCAACAAGGTATTGATATTCGTCAATAACAAGCAAAAGTCGCTCTGTACGTGAGAGTTTATTAATACGCTCAAAAACCTCCTCGTAATAGTTCTTTAAAGGTTGCTCACCTGCAGGGATTTTTGGGAAAGCTTTGACGGTTCGCACTAAAAAATTAAGATTCTCACTATCGCTTGTTTCTTGAGCAGAAAAATAAATACAGTTTTTATCACTCATGAACCTTTTAAGCAAACTGGTTTTGCCAACTCGCAAGCGACCATGTAAAATAACACACTCAAACTTACCACTGGCATAAAGATTATCAAGCTTGCGTAACTCGTTAGTTCTACCGTAAAAAGCACTCATTTATTTTCCCCGATTCTTACGTCGCTTATGTTGAAAATGTTTCCTATGATGCCGGGTTTCATTTGTTGGTTGACTTTGCAAATTTGTAGAATGTCTGTTTAGATTAGATACATCATAAGGCTCAACAACCCGATTATTAACAGGTGGAGCAGATGCTTTAAAGCCTGCTTCCTCTAGTCTGCCTTCGTCACGTGCGGATATATACTCTGCTCTGCGGCCTTTTCCGCCGAGAACATCAAGCTCCTCAAATGTAAATGTTTTTAATGTTGTATCATTTCCATCCTCGAGACGTACCTTTGCAAGACCACGTAAAATATTAATGTTTGTAACAGATCCCTTACCATTAGGAGTTTCTACAAAAGCTCCGATTTTTGGTGCTTTTTTTATTAAATCCTCATAAGCGGCTTCTTCATATTTTAGGCAACACATTAATCTACCGCATACACCTGATATTTTCGCAGGATTTAATGATAAGCCTTGAGTTTTTGCCATTTTGATAGAAACAGGATGAAACTCGGTAAGAAATTGCGAACAACAAAACTGTTTACCACAAACTCCCATACCATCAAGCATTTTAGCTTCATCTCGTACACCAATTTGTCTTAACTCAATTCTTGCTCTAAACATTCCTGCAAGGTCTTTTACAAGCTCACGGAAATCAACACGACCATCGGAAGTAAAGAAAAACAAGACTTTATTACCTTCGAAACCGTATTCAACACTTACAAGCTTCATATCAAGCCCAAAATCGAGAATTTTTTGCTGACAATAAGCAAAAGCTTCCTTCTCTTTTTCTTTACAAGCTTCGGCACTTCTTTTGTCGGCATCAGTTGCAATGCGTAACACCGGTCTAAGCGGTTGAATTATTAAATCATCTTCAATCTTATGATTGCCACGAACACACTCACCGTATTCAATACCTTTTGCCGTCTCGACTACAACAAACTCACCTTTATTGATTGTAAGACCGTTGGGATCAAAATAGTATGCTTTACCAAACTCTCTAAAACGAACATTAATTATTTCTGTCAAAACTTATACCATACCTTTATTATTTATTAAACTTGCAAGCATCATTCCGGCTATATGACCGGTGCTGACCTCGTAAAATAGCATTTCTTCTGCTTTGGTTATTATGGATTCAGCATGAAGTAAAATACTACGATTTTCATTACTACGCAAGGACTTGGCTATACTTTTTCTGGCTGCGGAGATAAATGCAGAGAATGTGATTTTATCCAATTTTTCTAAATTAAACAAGCATTGTACAAGAAGTAAATCATCATTTCCTATTGCATTTATGAAATTGTCAAGTAATTTCTCGTCTATATCAATTTGGTTATCATCTTCGTCAGAAATATTCGAAATTAACTCTAAACAACGTGAGCGGACAGTTGGTAATAATGGAGCAGGATTTGTTGTAACTAAAATACTCACTACAAAAGCAGGCGGTTCCTCCAAGGTTTGTAAAAAAGCGTTTTGTGCGTTGCGATTCATGGTTTCAGCATCATATACAATATATACTTTTTTTTCTGCTTCATTTGGTGCAATAAAAACATCACGTTTTATATCTCGAATCTGATCAACAAGAATTTCTCGTTTATCATCAAACTTATGAATATAAGTAATATCGGGGTGTATGCGGCGTATAACCTTCTTGCAATGCACACAAGTCTTGCATGGTTTGTTACCATCTACTGCCGAGCAAAGCGCTGCCATAGCAATTGTTTCCGCAGTGGTTTTATCTGTTATATATGCATGTGACAATCTGTTTGTATCAAGATTCATATTATTCAAACTAAACTTTTTCTACAATATTATCAGATTTCTTAAAGATATGATTTTTTGGAATAAATCCGCGAACATTTGATAAGGGATACACATCAGTATTTGCACCTATTACTGTGCCTGGGTTTAATGCCGAGTTGCAACCAACCTCAACAAAGTCACCAAGGATTGCACCAAACTTTTTCAAACCGGTTGAAATCTTTTCACTTCCGCATGTAACAGTAACCGGCTTGTGATCGTTTTTTACATTACATGTAATAACACCTGCGCCGGTATGTGCTTTATAACCAAAAATCGAATCACCGATATAATTAAAGTGCGGTACTTGTACATTATTAAATAATATAACATTTTTTAGCTCCGTTGAGTTGCCGACAACAGCATTTTCACCGACAAGAGCATTTTCGCGAATATACGCACAGTGTCGAACCTCTGTATTAGCTCCGATTATTACATTTGCTCCTATAGATGCACTATGTGCAACAGTAGCTGACTTATGAATCCAAATATTATCACCATGCTTGATATACTCATTTTCATCAAGAGCTTCTCCAAGCTCTAAAATATATTGTGAAATTAAAGGTAAAGCCTCCCAAGGCCATTCAAGCTTGACAAGAAAATCCCAAGCAATGGTATTGTTCGGCTCAAACAAAGCACTCACTCGCATATTTTCAACTGATAAAAAAGAAGTATTCATAATATCTTTCTAAAAAAATAAATTATAGTTCCTATTTAAGACACATCTTTATGAATAATACCATAGCTTGAGGTCGTTGACAAATGATTTTCTTATGATTATACTATTTATCGCTACACGCTTCTGTAGCTCAGTTGGTAGAGCAATTCATTCGTAATGAATAGGTCAGCGGTTCGAATCCGCTCAGAAGCTCCACAGAATAAAGCATAAGCTTGACATACTAAAAGATTTTATAGTAGTAAAAAAGCATTTCAGCAATGAGCGAGGCTTATTGCTTATATGCAGACAGAGATTGTTTGTAAGCAAAAATAATTAAAGTAATTACAGTAAATGCACACATGCGCTTGACAAGTGTGTGCATTTACTTTAATATATGTTTGGTGATAAATAATGTTATATACTTATAAAGATCTGAAAAAACAATTATATTCAGATTACCACATCAAGAAAGCAATATCTGACGGAAAAATTTATAAAGTTTCTAATGGTATTTACAGCGAAACACCGTCTGTACATCCATTAGCGGTTATTGCAAAAAAATATCCTTTAGCTATTTTAACACTGGATAGTGCATTTTACATTCATAGCTTAACTGATGTAATCCCTCAAAAAACATATCTCGCAGTAAAAAGAACAGCTTCTCGGCGTTGCAAGAATCCTGACATTGTATTTTTATATTCACAAAATAAGTACTTAAATCTTGGAAAGACTGAGATGATTTATGAAGGAGTTACTGTCAACATATATAATAAAGAACGTATGCTAATTGAACTTGTAAGAAACAAGCGCAGTATGGGGTTTGATTACTATAAAGAAATTATTGCATCATATAGAAAAATTGTCGATAAACTGGATATACTAAATATTGAGGAATACTCATCATCATTCAATAAAGAAGAGTATATTTTCAGGACTATTCAAGAAGAGGTATTTTAATGAATTTATACGATATCAGGAAGGAATATATTACACAGAAATACACTGCTGCGAATGCATCCAGCAGGGCATGTCAAGATGTGTTGCTTAATAAAATCGCAAAAAGCATACTGTCTAAGAATATAACAATAAAAGGCGGAGTTATCATTTCACATTTATCAAAAGATAAACGCAGAGCAACACGAGATTTTGATTTGGATTTCATTCAGTACTCACTGGATGATAACTCAATAAGAAAATTTATTGATATACTTAATGATGTCGATGATGGCATAACCATCAAGATTACTGAGGAGATTGAAGAGTTAAGACATGAGGAGTATCAAGGGAAACGGATTTCTTTATCTCTATCTGATAAACAGAATAATTCAATCGGAACGAAACTTGATATAGGTGTTCATAGTAAATTGAATATTGAGCAAGTTTATTACTGTTTTGATTTAAGTAATATAGGTGAAAATGTCTCTTTGTTCGTCAATACTATTGAGCAAGCGTTTGCAGAAAAACTGGCATCTTTAATAAAATTTGGTCGTATATCAACACGCTATAAAGATATATTTGATATTTATTATTTTATCGATTCCGGTGATATAAATAAAGAAAGGTTAAACTTATGCTTTGACGAGTATATCTTTAAAGCAAAGGAAACGAGATATCATAACATAACCGGCATAAATAAACGATTAAAAGGTATATTTTCTAACAAGGTTTTCTTGAGTCAAACTGATACAGCACAAAGCAATTGGCTCGAGCTGCCAATAAATGAAGTAACCATACGAATTTTATCATTCCTAGAAAGCGTTTAGAAGTAAAAGGTAGAGCAATTCATTCGTAATGAATAGGTCAGCGGTTCGAATCCGCTCAGAAGCTCCACTTTGTGTAATATTACTATATCTCGCATTATATTGTGTGCATAATCACCAAAATAACAACATCTTGTTATGTATCTTTGGTTATTATCTATCTTGACTACAAAGATGAAAAGTTTTATCATATAAACATAGTTAGAGAAGTTGTAAGTGTAAATCAAAAACACAAGTAACTTTGAAGAAAAGGAGGCAAAAGTTGTGACAAATAGAACAAAGAGATGCGAGAATATCGAAACCACAGCAATCAAACGAGATTGCGGCAGGCTTTTGCCGAGGCTATAACAGCCAAACACAAATGTGCTACAAACATGACATTAACGGTCGAGAGCTTGAAACGGAAAAAGCTGTCAACCGTTTTTAGTTATGAGTAGAATAAAAAATTAAGGAGGAAATCATGATGAACGCACAAGGAATACCATTAGTATCCGGAGAGATTACCGGACGCATCATAGTGAATGATGTAGACCAGATGGAGATGCCACTGCACGAGCAGGAAGATCTTCGACCTGAGATTGATGACATAGTATGTCAATATCTCGATGGCGATACATTAAAAGATGCTTTGACATTCATCGATTATATTCGTTCGAACAAGATGAAAATCAAGTGGTACCGCGTGAATGTATGGTCAGTAATGTATAAAAACAAGCGTGTTCTTGACATAATTCTCAATAATAACTCTTGGAATGTACGTCTGATATATGATCATGTAGGGTCACGCAAAGGCTTCACACACTTTGATGTAGAAAAAATCAAACGCGTAGTTGGTAAGATGAAATGCGAAATGCCATATCAACAACAACCAATCTTCGCACTATCCTAACCCTCCCGATACACTAAGGGGTACAAGCTACCCCTGTCGGGAGGTCAAAGTTTATAAAACAAGCTTGGAAAAAAGTTATCGCTATTTTTAGCGATATTTTTTATTGTATCTTAAATTTGTTATAAAAACATAGCACTGTTAATATTCTTATGATATTATATGTTAGAGAAAAATTCATACTAGAGAATAAAAGGAGATAACAAGTATGTTAAATGATTTTTTGAGTTCGCATAAAGCTGATTTTAAAGACCACACTGAGTTACGTGCGCAAGTAAACTCAACAAAACGAGTTACACTACTATCAGGAAATATGGTAGCTAACTCACAGTCTGA
>JAITFS010000057.1 GCA_031281195.1 Oscillospiraceae bacterium | reverse complement strand
ACCACTGCGGCTCATCATTGAGTGCCAAATAAAGACAAACACAGCAATGAGAATAACATACGGTAAAATTGATACCCACCACGGTATTCTCATTCCCGGTAATAAATTGTAGTTAAAATTATCGTTGCGCCGCATACTGTCGTTAATGTAGTTGCTAAAATCTGCATGGAAAAGACCTACATCAAGTAAATCATGTGTAACTACTAAGTGCCCACTGTCTCCATAAGGTGCATCAAGCTCTGCTGTTACTTTGCCGTTGTCAATTTGAAAATAAACAACTCTTTCGTTCATAAATAAACGTCTAAGCTCTGAATACTCAACTGCTGTTGTAGAGTTATCCCCCGATGGGTACATAATCATAAATGCTATGAGAATTGCTAATACAATGAATATATAAAAACCAATCTCACGCGGACTTTTGTTTTTTGCTTTCAATTATTGTTCTCCCTAAGTTGTATATATTTCTGGTTTTAGCACTGCGACATAAGGTAAGCTGCGATATTTCTCAGCATAATCAAGACCATATCCAACGACAAACTCATTAGGACAAATAAAACCTGTATAGTCTGCTTCAAAAGGTACTTCACGTCTTTCTTGCTTGTCAAGTAGTGCACATGTTTTTAAAGATGCCGGTTTTTGACCTACTAGCATTGCATGCAAAGCAGTTAGAGTTAATCCTGTGTCCAGTATATCTTCAACAATAATAACATGCTTATCTTTTACGTCAAATCCAACGTCTTTGTCAATCTTTACTTTGCTTGATGTGACGGATGAAAATCCATAGGATGATGCAGTTAAGAATCTGATTTCGCAATCAAGGTCTATTTGCCTTGATAAATCTGCCAAAAATACAAAACAACCCTTTAACACTCCAATAAGAAGCAGTTTTTCTCCTTCAAATTCTTTTGTTATCATAGCACCAAGCTCTTTAACACGCCTTTTTATTGCTTCCTCAGTAAAAAGAATTTCTTTGATATCGTTTTTCATCAATTACATCTCCTCAAAAATTACTTGTGTGACCATATCACCATTTTTCGGAATCGCTCTGTTTGATCTTCCTATTTTATATATTCCCAATACACCTTCATCGTCACATATAATTGGTATTAATGCTCGTTGCCTTACCGGTATCTTCTTTTCAATAAAGAGTTTTTTTATCGTTTTTGTGCCACTTTGCCCTCGTAATCTTATCGAATCTCCCTCTTGTCTTGCTCTAACGGCTATTTTACCACAAATGTCAATACTTTTGAACTCAAACGATGTAAAACTTGTGTGAACTTTTTTTTCGGTTATCTTATCATCATACATTGCGAACTTGCAAGTTATTTTAAGACCTAATCCCAAAACAATAAAACTATTACCCTCAGATAGATAAATTGGCGCAAAAACAACCTCTTCTTTTATCGGTTCATTATCAAAAACTATTCTATCATATTGTCTATATGCAATCATTCCGGGTAACGAAAGACTGGCAGACGGATTATCACTTATGCATAAAGCTAACACATCTTTTACATTTCTATATGATAATGAAGAATTACATAGCTTTTTTATAACCCGTGAAGAAACAGAAAATGGCAAAACAGCTAAATCCGCTGCATCCGCAGTTGCTCCCACACAACAATCATTGATAAACAAGTCAGCAATATCTGCAACAAACTCCTCATCAGCACGAAACATTCCTGCTGCTGCAAATGCTGCTTCATTAATTTTCGGGTTAATTTCTTCAAGCATAGGGATAATATTGTTTCGTATTTTATTTCGTGTATATATATCAAGACTATTTGTTGAGTCTTCAACATAACCAATTTTCCGTTCTGTTATAAACTCCATAACCTCAGCTCTGGTTATACATAACATAGGGCGGATAATCATATCTCTAACCGGTGGAATACCCGACATACCATTTGTGCCGGTTCCGCGCGTCAGGTTGAGAAGCATTGTTTCAGTATTATCGTTCATTGTATGAGCAGTTGCGATACACTCAGCACCAATCTTTAATGCAGTATCTATAAAAAAGGAGTATCTCATATCACGAGCAGCTTCTTCAATACCTTTACCATGCTTTTTTGCATAAGCAACAACATCACCTCTGCCGGAATAGAACAATATTCCATGTTCTTCACATACATTTAATACAAATGTTTCATCTCTATCTGATTCTTCTTCTCGTAATTTGTGATTATAATGTGCAACAGCAAGGTTAAATCTTCTCTCATACGAAATATGCCGCAAAACTTCAAAAAGACACATAGAATCAGCTCCACCCGATACACATACCAGAACAAATCCGGCAGTTGGCAGCATTTCGTATTCATCTATATACTCAAGGATTTTATTAATCAAGGTAAATCATCCTCATCAGAATGTCTCCAATCAATAGTAGAAAAGTTCGTATATTGCGGATCCCATCTAAGAGGTACAGGGCCGGTTTCTCCGCGACGGTTTTTTAATATTATACACTCGGCAAGGTTTGGATCTGCTGTTTCTTTATCATAATATTCTGCTCTGTATAATCCCATTAATATATCAGCGTCTTGTTCGATTGAACCGGATTCACGTAAGTCACTAAGCTGCGGGCGTTTATCTTCACCTTTACGTTGGTCACTTTGTCTGTTTAGCTGTGATAGACATATAACCGGTACTTCAAGTTCTTTTGCCATAACCTTCATAGTACGGCTGATTTCACCAACAATTGCAACTCTGTTTTCTCCTCTGAACCCTCTTTCATTACTCGCTGCTGACATTAATTGCATATAGTCGATAATTACCAGACCTAAGTTATCGATTCGTCTGCACTGTGCGTTCATTTCTGTAACCGTGAGTGATGCATCATCATTAATCAGCAGGTTAGCATTTTGCAGATATGGTACTGCATTTGCTATCTTTTCCCACTCTGCGTCATTTAAGCTTCCTGTCTGTAATTTTTTACCATCTACCAACGCTGCTGATGATAATAATCGTAAAGCAAGCTGATCTCTCGACATTTCCAATGAAAATACCGCTACTGTTTTGTCAGCTTTTGTTGCTACATTGATGGCAATATTTAATGCAAGAGCAGTTTTTCCCATACCCGGTCTTGATGCTATAATGATTAAGTCCGCTTCATTTAAACCTAAGATTTTTTTATCAAGCTCATAAAACCCTGTAGATATACCCGGCATTCCGGAGCCTGAAGCAGCCGTTTTTTTGACTTGCTCATACACATCATTCATTATATCACGTATACTCTCAAGTGATGCTCTGCTTCTTTCTTTACGCAAAGAGTAGACTTTCTTTTCCGCAGCTTCGAGTATACTCATAGCTCCGCCTTCACCCGATATTGCCATAGTTGAAATGTCGCTGCCGGCATCGGCAATATCTCTGAGTAAGGATAGATTTTTCACAACATCAGCATACGCTATTGCGTTACTTGCTATTGGTGTGACAATCATTATGTCACGTATATATGCATCTGACTCTTGTGTCCAAACTCCATCCTTTCGCATATGATCCAGTACGGTTACAGGGTCAACAAGAATACCGTTGCTAAACATTGAGAAGATTGTATTGTAGATATCTTTATTTACATTTGCGTAAAAATCCTCAGCGGTAAGTATCTTTGTTACCTCAGATACTGTACGCGCATCTATGAGCATAGCTCCCAGTACAGATTGCTCCGCCCCAATGTCATGCGGTATTTGCCTTCTTAGTAAGTCTTCCATAATTCACTCCACATTGTTATCCTTCAACAACCAGTACATGTATTACACCTATTATCTCATATCCAAGCTTACATTTAACTTCAAATGCTCCGAACGATTTTATTGGTTCATCTTGTATAATTTTATTCTTTTCAATCTCTATACCGTGTTGCTTTAAAAGCTCATCGACAATTTCCTTAGATGTAACAGAGCCAAAAAGTTTGCCACCTGTACCTGTGCTGCTGTCTCCACCTGAACGTGCTGTGATTTTAACAAGCACTCCCTCAAGTTTTGCCGCTATCTTTTCAACCTTTATTTTTTCTTCTTCAAGTTTTTTATTGCGGGCTTTTTCTTGTTGCTTTAATGCTTCCATATTTGTTTCATTTGCAATAACTGCAAGCTTTTTAGGTAGCAGAAAGTTTCTTGCATAACCGTCTGCAACATTTACCAAATCACCTTTTTTTCCTTTTCCTTTGACATCTTCTTGTAATATAACACGCATTTTTTACCCTCTTCTTTCTTTTCCTGCTTCAAGATTTAATGTTTTATTTTTCTTTACATAATCATCAATAACTTTTTTTAGTTCAGTTGCTACAGTTTCTGCGTTACCTCCATCAACTTGAAGTCCTGCTGTTGCCTGACTTCCACCACCTCCAAGTTTTTCAAGTATAACTTGCACATTTACACTACCAATACTGCGACCGGATACAAAAACTGTATCTCCATCTTTAGCAATTGCAAACGATGTGTGTACACCTTTTATACTTAGAAGTTCGTCAGAGGCTTGTGCAATGCTGGTACGACTGTGTTGTTTGTTGCTGACCGCTAAGGTTATTCCTTCTTTGTATATGCTTGCTTCACGCATTAAGTCATACCTTGAGGTTGCAAGCTTAATATCAGATTGCATTATACGTTTTACAGAGGTAGCATCAGCACCAACCCTTTTTAGATATGCTGCGGCATCAAATGTTCCGCTACCGGTATTTATGATAAAACCTTTTGTATCAAGAACTATTCCGGCCAGCAGCACTTCTGCCTCAATTCGTAATATATCAGTGCGTTCAACAAGATATTGCATCATATCTGCAACAAGCTCTGATGTTGATGAAGCATACGGTTCATGGAAGTTAAATACAGCATCATCAATATAATCTGACGAGCGTCGGTGATGATCGATAATTGCGGTGTTAGTACATGACAGCAAAAGAGACGCTGATTCTACTTTATCAATTCTACTGACATCAACTACTACTAGCAAGGTTTTGTTATCTGCTTCAATTATTGCATCTTGTTCAGATATAAAAACATCGTTGTATTCATGATGTTCCTTTAAAGATGATAACACATTTTTAACAGGACTTGCATCATTTATTACAATATATGCTTTTTTCTTTTTTGACCGAACAATGCAACACACGCCTAATGCAGCACCAAGAGAATCATAATCCGCTGTTTTATGCCCCATGACAAATACTTTTGTTGCGTCATTTATAAGTTCACCAAAAGCACTCGCCATAACTCTTGCTTTAACCTTTGTACGTCGCTCAACCTGCTGCGGACGTCCTCCATAAAACTCAAACCCATACATATTTCTGACAACTGCCTGATTTCCACCACGGCTCAAAGCCATTTCCATACTAACACCGGCAAAACGGTAGTTCTCATGCGGAGTATTACCATCTTTTCCGACACCAATACTCAAGGTAGCTTGTATTCCGCCTGCACCTCTGCTTAAACTTACATTTTCCAGAACTGAGAAGTTATCATTAACAATACTGTCAAAATGGCGTTCTTCAAATAAGTATACATATCTGTCTCTGTCGTATTTACATAAATAGCCATCTTTATTTGCCGCCCATGTACTGATTTTCTCGTCAACCTCAGACAATATCTGCGATTTTTCTTTTGCATCTAATCCTCTTAAAAGCTCATCATAATTATCAAGAGTAATTAGAGTGAAAATCAAACGTGTGTCTGTATATAATTTTTGTACCTTGCTAAACTGCGTAACATCTATCCAATAAGTCATAGCAACATATTCACGTTCGGATAGCATAACACTTCCATAAACAGAGTAGAGCTTATCACCAACTTTTACCGGCTCTTTGGACTCACTTAAACCGTCAAGTAACCAATCCCATGTATAATCTGATATAATGTCAGCAACATTTCTTTGAAAAAACGGTTCGTCAATATTAGCAATCTCGTTAAATCTTTCGTTTGACCATATTATTTCGCCGGTTTCTGAATTATAAATAAGAACAGGTAAAGGAGTTTCACGCACTGTTAAGTCCATGTTTCCTGATATGCTCTCAAGATAGTTTAGAAGCTTAACTGTTCGGTTTCTTGAAGCGAACTGTAAATAGATTGCTGTAAGAACAATAACTACAAGCATAATTCCTGCCAGTAACATCGAGCTCTCACCGAAGAAAAACGTAGCAACTGCAAAGGCTATAAGAATAATAAAGAAAAGCCGCACATTTGATTGTAATAGTCTTGGCAGCTTCTTATTCATATTGCCTCCTCAGTTTTTTGGGTTAGATGTCAGGAATAGCTATTATAGCAATATTACAACTTTAATTCAATTAAAATAAGACTTTTCATAAAAATACTTAAATAATGCTTGCAATTGCTATATGAGCATGATATTATGACTAGGCTGACAGCTCATCTGCTGCACATGTTCCTACGAGTGGGTATCCCCACTCTTTTTTCTGCAAAACTACTTATTTCAAGGAGTTACACACTATGAACGCCGATTTTTTCTCAGCAATTGCTGATATTGAAAAGGAAAAAAGTATACCTCAATCATATATGATTGAAAAAATTGAACAAGCACTTCTTGCCGCTCTAAAGAAGGATTATCCCCTGCAAGCAGATTGTGCTCGTGCTGTTCTTGACCCTGTTGCAAAAACTGTAAACATGTTTATGGAAAAAGAAGTCGTAAAAACAATCGAGAACGAAAACACTCAATACTCATTAAAAGAAGCAAAAAAGATCGACAAGGATATTAAAGTCGGAGAGTTCATTATTGAACCTGTCGATACAAGTAAGTTCGGACGTATAGCTGCACAAGCAGCAAAACAAGTCATTATTCAAGGCATCCGTGAAGCTGAACGTAATATTGTATATGATGAGTTTACATCAAAGGAACATGAGATACTCACAGGTGTTGTATCACGAGTTGATGCTCGCACCGGTGGTGTATCTATTCAAATTGGTGCTAGTTCTGAACATACAGAAGCTATGCTATCAGCCAGCGAACGTATCCCGGGTGAATACCTCCGTGATGGTGATAGAATAAAAGTGTATGTAATAGAAGTAAAAAAATCTACACGTGGGCCGCAAATCCTTATATCCCGTACACATCCCGGACTTGTAAAACGCCTCTTTGAACTAGAAGTACCGGAAATCGGTGAAGGTATTGTTGAAATTCGAAGCATCGCACGTGAAGCCGGCAACCGCACAAAAATTGCTGTTGAATCAAATGATGCTGATGTTGAACCAATCGGTGCTTGCGTAGGATCAAAAGGCAGCCGTGTAAATGCTATTGTAAGTGAGCTTGGCGGTGAAAAAATTGACATCGTTCGCTACAGTGATGACCCGACCGAATACATCGCTTCTGCTCTTGCACCGTCAGAAGTTATTGATGTGCAAATGCTTGAAGATGGAAAGTCGTGCCGTGTTATTGTTCCTGACAATCAGCTTTCACTCGCAATTGGCAAAGAAGGACAAAATGTACGTCTTGCCGCACGTCTCACAGGATATAAGATTGATATTAAATCGGAGAGTCAAGCGTGAGTAAGGTACCTTTACGAATGTGTATAAGCTGTCGTGAAATGCTTGCAAAAACCGATTTGACCCGAGTGGTCAAATCACCGGATAATAAAGTTATTTTGGATGAAAAAGGCAACAAACAAGGGCGTGGAGCATATCTTTGTAAAAAACCTGAGTGTTATAAAAAAGCGATAAAATCAAATGCATTTAACCGGGCATTAAGAACAAAGGTACCGGAATCAATACTAGAAGAGATTAGAGTTTAAAGATTATTTATGGATAAAACCTTAAACCTGTTAGGATTAGCAAAAAAAGCCGGATTACTCGCAATTGGCAGCGAAGCAGCTTCTATTTTAGCAAGACAGGGTAAAGCACACCTTATCATAACAGCAACTGATGCGTCAGACGGTACAATACGTAGAGCAAAAGCAAATGCAGAATCTTCAGGGTCTCGTTATCTCGCAGTACCGTATTCAAAGTTTGATCTGGGAAATATAATAGGACGAGGGTCACCGGGGGTCATAGCATTTTCTGATAAAGGTCTGGCAGATGTTTTTTTCGACAAAGTGACAGAGCAGGTAAGAATAAACACAAGAAAGGAGAGTGATGCATAATGAGTACAATGTTTAAGTATAGAGTTCACGAAGTCGCAAAGGACTTCAACTTAAAAAGTAAAGATATATCTGAGATACTTAAAAAGTATGCTACAGAACCGAAAAATCACATGCAGGATCTCTCTGTGGAAGAACTTAATATAATTTTTGAGTATTTAACTCAAAATAATCAAGTAGAGAGTATAGATGAAATTTTTGCCGAAGTAGCAAAACCTGTTGAAGAAGTAAAAGCTGATACCGTCAGTACTACTGATGGAGAGAAACCTGGTGCAGGACAAATTGATACACCTGCAGCTACAGTTATTACAGATTCCTCAACCGCTCGTAAACCGCAGAAAAAAATCGACAAACCCTTTATGCCACATATAGTGCCGCAAAAACGAGTTATCGACACATCGGGTGCAACAATAAACATATCAAAGTATGATGAACGCTTAGATAACTTAGTACCGGAACGTGCCGAGCGTATGAGTCGTGGCAAAGAGAAAATTGTCCGAAAAGGTAGAGCACAACAAACACCATCTATTGCTCACGGTGCTAAAAAACGTCAAGAAGAACGAGACAGAATGCATCGTTTACAACTGGAGGTTGCTAAAAAAGCTCCGTTAAAAGTCATGATTCCTGATGAAATCAGTGTTGGTGAGCTTGCTATCCGTATGAAGAAAACCGGCACAGAGGTTGTACGACAGCTCATAAAGCTTGGTGTTATGGCTTCTGTTTCTGATATTATAGACCATGATACAGCAGCGCTTGTTGCTATTGAGCTTGGCTGCAAGGTAGAAATGGAAGTTGTTGTTACAATTGAAGAACGTCTCATTGATGACAGTGTTGATACTAATGAAGAGCTTGTACCACGTGCTCCGGTTGTAGTCGTAATGGGTCATGTAGACCACGGAAAAACTTCACTCCTTGATAGAATCAGAAAAGAAAGTGTAGCAAGTGGTGAAGCCGGTGGAATAACGCAGCATATTGGTGCATATCAAACATCAATTCATGGCAATCCGATAACATTTCTTGATACACCGGGTCACGAAGCGTTTACCGCAATGCGTGCTCGTGGTGCAAGTATCACAGATATTGCAATTCTCATTGTTGCTGCTGACGACGGAATAATGCCACAAACTGTAGAGTCAATAAATCATGCAAAAGCAGCAAATATCCCGATAATTGTTGCTATAAATAAGATTGATGTTTCAGGAGCAAATCCTGAAAAAATCAAACAGCAACTCACCGAATATGGTCTTGTACCCGAAGAATGGGGTGGTGAGACAATTGTTTGTCCAATTTCTGCCAAATCCGGTGAAGGTATTGACAATCTGCTAGAGATGATAATTCTTACAGCCGAAATAGCAGAGTTACGAGCAAATCCAAACCGTTTAGCGCGAGGTACAGTCATAGAAGCAAGGCTCGACAAAGGTCGCGGCCCTCTAATGACAGTTCTAGTACAAAACGGAACATTAAACCAAGGTGATACAATAATAGCAGGCACAGCAGTTGGAAATGTTCGTGTTATGATGACAGATAGCGGTGAACGTCTTACTGCAGCAGGGCCGTCAGTACCGGTAGAAATTTCCGGTATGTCCGAAGTTCCAAATGCAGGTGATATGTTTAACGTTGTTACTGACGAACGTATGGCAAGAGAGCTTGCTGTGCAACGTAGAGATGAAAAAAGAGGAATATTTACTAACAACTTTAAAGTTTCTCTCGAAGATTTATTCTCTCGTATTCAACAAGGAGAGCTTAAAGACTTAAATATCATCGTAAAAGCAGATGTTCAAGGTAGTGCAGAGGCTATAAAATCTTCTCTTGAAAAACTAACAAATGAAGAAGTGCGTGTTCGTGTAATCCACTCCGCTGTTGGTGCTATCAGCGAATCTGATATAATGCTTGCAACAACCAGTGGTGCAATTATTGTTGGTTTTAATGTACGTCCTGATAACTCCGCCAGAGAAAGTGCATTACGTGGAAATGTCGATATGCGTATGTATCGTGTTATTTATGATTGTATCAATGAAATTGAACTTGCTATGAAAGGTATGCTCGCTCCAAAATATCAAGAGCTTATCTATGGACAAGCAGAGGTTCGTGAAATATACAAATCTTCTGCTGTTGGAACAATATGTGGTTGTTATGTCCAATCCGGAAAAATTGTCCGAAACGGTTCAGCACGTGTTATTAGAGATGGTATCGTTGTATACGAAGGTGAAATTGCATCACTCCGTCGTTTTAAAGATGATGTTAGAGAGGTTGCAACAAATTATGAGTGTGGTATAGCTCTGGAGAAATTCGATGATGTTAAGTTAGCCGATATAATAGAATGTTTTACTATGGAAGAAATCCCTCATGTCTAAAACACTTCAAAGAATAAATGAAGATATACACCGCGAATTATCAGCTTTGTTACGCAATGTAAAAGACCCTCGCGTAAAACAAGGCATGATAAGCATTACTGCCGTTAACACATCCAGTGACCTTAGTAAATCAAAGGTATATTTAAGTGTTTATGGCTTAAAATCACAAAAGGATTTTAATAAGGGTTTAAAATCAGCAGCAGGACATCTACGTTATGAATTAGGCAGAGCATTAAAGCTTCGCCATACACCGGAGTTAATATTTCATCTTGATGAATCTATTGAACATGGAGCAAAGATAAGCTCGATTTTAAATGAGCTTGACTCAAAAAGTGAACTAAACTCTGCGACAGTTAATGGAGAAAACAATGAGTAAGCTTTTAACTGCTTTAGAAACTGCAGAATGGTTAAAAGAGCGGGATTCTTTCCTGCTAATTACACACAGACGTCCTGACGGTGATACTTTAGGTTCTGCAGGTGCTCTTACACAAGCACTACGCGAATATGGGAAAACTGTATATGTTTTGTTTAACAAAGAAATAACACCTCGATATTCGAAATATATTGATGATTGTATTGCTCCTGATGATTTTATCCCGGATAATGTAATTACTGTTGATATAGCATCAGTTGACTTATTTCCTGATAATGCAAAATCTTATGCTAATAATATTTCTCTTTGCATAGACCATCATGGTTCAAATACAATGTTTGCTTCAAACACTTGTTTAAATCAAGAGCGAGCATCTTGCGGTGAAGTTATATATGATATATTAACAGAAATATTAGACTATACTATCAGTCCGGTTGTAGCAGAGCGTTTGTATGTGGCACTTTCTACCGATACGGGCTGCTTTATGTTTGGTAATACAACATCAAACACTTTAAGAGTTGCTTCTTTACTGGTTGATGCAGGTGCACCAATAAAAACACTAAACAAAGAGCTCTTTCGCACAAAAGCGAGAAGTTGTATAAAACTTGAAGGTTTGTTAAACACAGGGCTTGAGTTTTACTTTGACGGTAAGGTAGCAATTTCAAGCATTACAAAGGCTATGATAGAGACAACAAAAGCTACAGAAGATGATATGGATAACATCGCTGCTTTACCGGGAGCTGTGGAGGGTGTATATATTGGTATAACAATTCGTGAGATGACCTCACCGGAGGATTGCAAAATATCTGTTAGAGCTAGTGCACCTTATGATGCTAATGAGATTTGCTCTAAATTTGGTGGTGGTGGTCACAAAACTGCTGCCGGAGCCACAGTACAAAAAACGGTATCAAAGATAAAAGAGGATTTACTCAAGGTTCTTGAAGATATGTTTTAATTATCGCCTTACATACTAATACAATATAAAGCATGAGTCATAATATGAATAGTATTATTATAATTGATAAATCAACTGACTGGACTTCGCATGATGTTGTAGCAAAACTACGAGGTGCATTAAAAATTAAACGAATTGGTCACGGTGGAACATTAGACCCAATGGCAACTGGAGTGTTGCCAATTTTTATTGGACAAGCTACCAAACTTTCAAGTATGTCAACAGATGCAGATAAGGAATACATTGCAACTCTAAGACTTGGTATTGTTACTGACACACAGGATATAACCGGAACAATTCTAAGTGAATCAAACGTGACCGCTACGGTCAATGATTTGTTTAACGTGTTGCCACAGTTCATAGGTAAAATACAGCAAGTACCTCCAATGTACTCAGCTATCAAGAAAAAAGGAAAAAAACTCTACGAATTAGCTCGAAAAGGAATCGAAGTAGAACGTGAACCACGAGAGGTAATCATTCATGATATCAACTTATTAAGTAACACTGAAAATGAGTTTAAACTACACATAATTTGTTCAAAAGGTACATATATTCGCACATTATGCCATGACATAGGGCAGGCTTTAGGTACCGGTGGTACACTTTCATCACTCCGAAGAACTCGCTCCGGTGATTATAGAATCGAAGATTCACACACACTTGATGAGGTGTTGGAAGCTATAAAAAACGAAGGAGCAGAAAAGCTCTTTCTGAAAAAACGTGTTATTGCACTCGGCTATTTTGATGGTGTGCATCTAGGACATGCAGAGTTATTAAAACAAGTAGTAAAGATTGCAAATGAGAAAAACCTCACTCCCTCTGTTTTAACTTTTGATACACACCCGCAATCAACGATTGAAGACTCAAATATCTCCCTCATTAATTCAATTGAAGATAGAAAAGGATTAATCCGGCGTTTATTTGGTATTAATGATATTGTAACTCTATGTTTTGATAAAGAGACCGCTTCAACAAATTGGGATGATTTTATCAATCTTCTTGTTAGAGATTATGGAGCGTGTTATTTTATTGTTGGATATGACTTTAGGTTTGGTAAAAATAGGGATGGTACAAGTGCTTTGCTAAAACAAAAATGTCTTGATTCCGGGCTGGGTTGTGACATTATCCCTGAGGTTTTATACGATGGAACTGTTTGCAATTCATCATATATACGTGAGCTTTTAATTGATAATAAGCTCGAAAGAGCTAACGAATTTCTGGGTCATCCTCATGTATTAACTGACATTGTCCGAAGCGGTAAACAGCTTGGCAGAACTCTTGATATACCAACTATAAACATGCAGTTTGCTCCCGGTATTTTAATACCAACTCATGGAGTATATGCCGTTAAAGTGTTTATCGGGGAGGAAAAATATGGGAAACCGGGTATATCAAATATTGGTGTTAATCCTACAGTTGGAGACTCAAATATCGTAACAGTCGAAACACATATTATAGATTTTCATAATGATATTTATAGTCAAAAAGTTCGCTTAGAGTTTCACAAATACTTACGTCCTGAGCAAAAATTCAACAACCTCCAAGAACTAAAAGCACAAATCCAAAAGGATTGTGCAGAAGTAGCGGAGTGGTTTAAGGAATAATTTATTTTTATATGCTTTGC
This sequence comes from Oscillospiraceae bacterium, assembly GCA_031281195.1. Classification (GTDB taxonomy): domain Bacteria; phylum Bacillota; class Clostridia; order Oscillospirales; family Oscillospiraceae; genus WRMH01. The sequence continues at coordinate 2,757 of JAITFS010000057.1, read as the reverse complement.
TTTTACTTTACACAATAATATTTTGTGTTATAATTTACTCATGTTTTTACTCTCTCGCTTTTGCCGATTTCATAACAACAAAGTTGTTTGAAATCGGAGAGGAGTTGCGATGAAGCGAGCGAACCTTACCGCTTGCGGTGAGGTGAGACTTAGCGAAATCCGCAACGACGACCGGGGTGTGGCGCAGTCGGCTAGCGTGCTTGTCTGGGGGACAAGAGGCCGTGGGTTCAAGTCCCACCACTCCGACCAAGTTTTGTAAAACCCTTATAATTCCAAGGTTTTTCGTACGTAATAACAACAGTGTACACGATTTTTCTTACATAAGTATTATATTGGTTCATCTTGAAAGGAGAACTAGCATGGAACAAATAACACAATTTTTTGAGAAAATGGAAAACAACGAGACCCTTAAGACCGCTTATGAGGCTTATGAATATGCTTTGCCTCTTGTAATCACAGAGATTACAGAAAAAAGCATGACTAACGTTAGCGAGCATCGCGGAGCACCAATTAACCAAATCTTTCATTACAGACGTGTTTGGGGTGCAAAGGACAGGCTTATTGTTCGCACCAATTTAGACACGCTATATTCAATGGGATTTTTGGATTTAAGCAAAGAACCTATGGTGTTAACGAAACCTGAAACAGATACATTTTGCTCTGTAGTTATTTTTGATGCATATACAAATTGTATTACACTTTGTTCCGGTGCAATTGATGATAGAAAAGCTGCTGTGTTTACGATATGCGGGCCTGATTATAACGGCGAGGTTCCTAAAGATACAATAAAAATCGTAGCACCCACAAATATGTCATGGATCGGTCTCAGAACTGAAGTCGGTAATTTTAGGCATACCGGTAATTTTGAGAAGCTTCATGCTATTCAAGATGCATTTAGTCTTGTTCCTATGTCTGAATACGGCAACTCAAATTATGTTCCACCAAAAGGAACATATAATCCTGAGTATGATGTTGAACCGTTGTACCAAATCCAAAATATGGATATTGAAACATTTTTTAATGCGTTTAATAGACTTGCTGTTTTAAACCCGGGTACAGATGCAGATAAACCTGCTTTAGAAAAATTTGCCAAAATCGATGTTGGTGCAGGTCTAAAGTTTAGCTTAGATAACTTCGCTGCCGACATTCAAGATGGTTTAAAGCTAATTCCTCTTGTTTATCTTGGACAGGTTTTAGAGATTACAAAACTTCCGGAGCATAAGTTTTTCACTACGAATAATAACTGGAAATCCTTTGCGGATAATATTGGGATTTTTGGAACAGATTACGCTTTCCGTGCTTTTATAGCAGTTGCCGGTCTTGGTGCAAATCCTGCTGCATTAGCAGTTTATCCTTCGGCTATACGAGATAATAATTCAGAATTACTAAATGGTAACAATGATTATGTAATACGTTTTGAAAAAGATTTGATGCCTCCATGCGGTGCATTCTGGTCTATAACTGCTTATGATAAGGACGGATTCTTAATCGATAATTCACAAGATAAATACGCAATCCAAAGCAAGGATGGTCTTGTAGAGAATCCAGATGGTTCAATCGATTTGTTGATTCAATATGATTCCCCCGGAGACACACTAATAGCAAACTGGTTGCCTGTGCATAAGGATGGCTTTGATTTGGTAATGAGAATATATTTACCAAGCGATGCAGTGCTTGATAAGACTTGGATACCACCGTTTGTTATAAAAAAGTAGCATAAGCTTTTTCCCATTTATATAAGATAAATAAGAAACTCGCAGTCTTTTGGATTGCGAGTTTCTTATATATACCTCTTATGTTCTACCCTTCACCCAATATCCACTGAGCAGCCAGGACTAAAAACATGTAGTGCGAAGAACCTCCACCGAGTACATACTCTGTTTGTTGCCATAAGTATGGGAACTCCAGTAATTCAGGGAAATCAGGGCGTATTAATGCTGTGCCTGAGATAACTCCACCCGGGCAAAACGACCAGTCTGCACGATTCCAACCATATGCTACAAGTGCAGATTTTGTGCCTATACCTGATGCAAACGACATGTTATTTGACCCCGGGTGACAACCTAGTACAAAGTTTAGAGCATCAAATACCATTTCCGGAGTAAAAATATGTGGATATGCTTTGTGTAGGAAGAAATACTCATACCCTTGACGTTGAATCATCCAACCTGCACCCCAAACATGTGGTCGGTATGGGATTCCATAAGGTGTTTCAGCTTTTAGTATATCCAGCTCTCTTTTTAATTCAGGTAATGCAGCATGTATAGCTCTTGTGAAATATTCATCTCCAATATATTTTTCAGCACGGCAAACAAACCACGCCACTTTCTCCATGTTATTTACAATCGTTTCTGTTTCAGACAATAAGAAATCTGAATATTTTTGTTCTCTGGTTGTTATAAATAACTCTGTAGCGGCATGTATTTTCGCAAGCAAAGCATCCTTTGCACTGCTGCCCGCAAAATCATAAGCATTTTTGCTCTCGCGTACTTCTGTTACCTCAAACAGTTCTTGTGCAGCTTTTAGAGCTTTTCTGCACAAATTCTCATTAAAACTATATAATACACGTGCTGCAGCGGCAAGCTGTGCTGCTGTTGTAAGCTCACGTCTTGGATTATCCTCAGTAAATACCCAGCGGTCGTCATCATCACCTTGGATATTTTTTGTTTGAACTGCCGGGTCTCCAAGCATAACATACTGTTTCATGCTGTTAACGATTATTCCTCTGTACAGTCGTCCTAATGCTTCATAAGCACC
>JAITFS010000053.1 GCA_031281195.1 Oscillospiraceae bacterium | reverse complement strand
ACGAGAGATAGTAGATGTACTCTTCTCAAGTATATCTGCGATATATTTAATTGAATACCCTCCCTTCAAGCTATGTTCGATTTGCAGTCTTTCTTCATCTGTTAAATGTTTATTCTTAGCCATGATAGTTAACCTCCAGATTAAACTGCTAATGCAAGGTGAACTATCATTTTGTAGCAAAAGAGTATTGTTGTCACTAAAAATATACTTTAATGTCTGATGGGTGGGTTGCCCAATCCTGCGAGGAGAAGGTTCACGTAGCGAAGGGCGGCATAAGTAAGAAAAAAGCACTATCATGTGCCTTTTGTATGTGTTATTGCAACCATCACACTTGTCTATCTTAATGCAACCACCTCTCTTACACAGCGTTGCACTTACTATGTCTGTTTACTTCGTGAAATATTAGACAACTGATTTTACATTTAGCATTGACATATGACAATTTTTGCGATACAATAAAGTTGTAGTGGCAAGCTGTATGAAAAAGAGGGAAACGGTTGCTATGCAGGATGAATATATTGATAAATTAACTAAAAACTTGCCGGTGCTTCGTGCAGCAGCGCATATGACCCAAGCGTCGCTTGCAGAGAAGGTGGGAGTCAGTCGGCAGACGATTGTTGCTGTTGAAACACGGAAACGACCGATGCCGTGGATTCTATATTTGGCTATGATGTTTGTGTTTATGCAACATGAGGAGTCGAATAAATTGGTGAAGAGTTTTAATTTGTTTGATTGAAACTTCATCGTAAAATAAGCCCATCGGATAATTCTCATAGTTGATTAAATTTTAAGCAATGATATTTGGGATGAGCGAAATCAGCATCATAAACTTTGCAACATTGAATAGAATCATATTAGTGAATTGGAGAAATCATATGTTTCGCATATTAACTATTGAGGATACAACCTCTATAGCCAGTCTTATTGAAAAGAAGACTATACCTAGAATAAAGAAAGGGAATGGTCAGTTAAACTGGCCTAGTAATTGGAATTGCTACAGAGCAATAAAATATAGCATAAAGACAATAAATTCCGAGACATTGGAACGTTTAACAGAACTGTCATCAGCAAATAAAACAGATGAATTTATTGCTGCTGTGTCTGCTGTACATAATGAATATGATAAGACAGATATGGTAATTTTAGATTTGGCCTTGAGTGAAAGCGAAGCAGAATATTTAAGGAGAAATGGCGGCAAAGATGTTCATGGATTAAATAGAAATACACGTCATGCTTTAACAAACTTGACAGGGTTTAAGCTGATTGATGCTTTTCGTCAGCTCCAGTGTATTGTTGTTGTAACATCATCATCGTCTAATCCAAGCGTGGAAACATTATGTATAGAACAAGGGGCAAATTCATTTATTTTAAAACCATTAGACTCAGAAGAAATGACCTTTTTAGCAGATGTTTTTGATAGTGGCGATAAATTGAGCAAGCATATAACTGCAAAACAAAAAGCAGATGCAAAAAAAGAATTCCCCAAAATTGACAACTACCTTGTCCGAATTGCAAATGAAATTTTGAAAGCTATACGAGATGTTTCTGTTAATAGATACGGGAATAGCCTTGTTCCATTTTGGATTGCCGTTGAAAAGGAGTTGCTATCAGATAGAAGTCACTCTAATACAAATTTACTCTTAATGGACTTAAGGGGATTCTCGAAAATGGTGAATTTGGCATCGAATAACCCTTCGGTAGTATTTGGTTTAATGAACTTTATTTGGTCTGAAATATGCGAAGTTTTGAATGAGTATAAAGCTGAAGTAAATAATTTCATTGGCGATGCAGCTTTAGTTTTTAGGGGTGTATATGATAGCGAAAACCACTGTTCATTGTGCGATACCATTGAGTGTGCTTTGAAGCTCTGCGCTTTATTTGAAATTGATGGAGTAATAAGGAAAAAATTGCTTGAAGACGCTAAACGTCTTAACACATTAAAAAGCGTGAAAGATTTTAATGAATTAGAAAAACTGATAACAAATCCAGAGACTTTTGGTTTACGAATTGTGATTACTGCCCCTGATTCAGATGAAGCGTTTTTTGGCATGATAGGCAACAACGGCAGAGTGCAGCATACTATAATAAGCCGATTTATGAATATGCTCGCTCGAGCTGAAGGCATAATTGGAGTTTGGGAAAAAGCTAAAAGAATTGACGTGGTGCATGGACATTGCTTTTTATTGTGGGGAGATCATAGAAAAGAAGAATTGCCTAAAATAGAAGACATATACTTCAAGCCTTATAGCGAATACTTACAAGGCGAACTTGATTCTATACGAGATTTTATTGAGGGTATGAACATATACCGTATAGAAAAACAAAATGATAATTCAACATTGATAACGAAACGAAAAGGAGTTAACCAAAATGAAAACATGGATTTCTGCTCTGCAAAGAAAGGGACGTAGCGTCCTTTTTCAAAGCTATGTACTCCAAGGTTATATGGATTCACATTACCAAGAGTCGCTTTGCGTTTCTAGGGGAGTTAGCCACCATCATTATATTGATGGCTGGGTGATGTTGGAAAGTGCGGAATTCGGTGCGTTTAAATCAGAGCTTGGTAAAAAACTAAAAAACGAAGTCTATATTGACTTTTTCATAGCACATTGTAAGCTTGTTTCTGAGGAATTATTTGATTTGGGAAATCAATTGTTCAAAAAAACTTTCGATGATGCGTCGTTGAGTTCATTGCTGTCTGAATTCATGAACTTAACATCAAGAACTGTTAGGGTTATTCCGTTTTTGACTACGTTAGCGGTTATTCAAAAGGATATTGAAAACCAATTAAGCGAAGCATTATCGAAAGTTTTTGATTTGCCATTTGATTCTGAAGAATTAAAATCGATTATTCAAGACTTAATGCTAAAAAACGAAAAAATGACTCATGTTACGCAATCAATAAAAGACCTTAGAGAATTGATTGATTATGTGTCGGAGCATGAATCGTTAACATATAATGGATTGAAGGAAAGATTTTCTGAAAATTGCAAGAATATAACACCTTCGCTTTCAAAAGAATTGCTAAGAAAAATGAACGCTTATTTGGAAGAATATGATTTTCTTCCCACCGATTATTATGTGGGAACACCAACAACAATCAACCAATTATTGGATCAAATGGCTGTATTTATTTGCAATAAAAACAGTCAAAAAACCGAACAGTCCCCTTTGCTCTCATATGATGAGTTGCTACTTGGAGATTTTGAAAGCAAGTTGCTTTCAAAAGTTCAAGATATGCATTTCATAAGACAACACAGGATAGAAGCACTTTTCAAATCTGGTCGGCAAGCTAGAGGTTTACTTACGGAAATAGGCCAAAGGCTTGGCTTAACTTATGAAGAAACAATCTATATGACCTACAATGAAATTGTAGAGTCTTTAATAGCATCAGAATTATCAATCGACTATTCTATTATTGCTGATAGAATGATAGACTATGGGTTGGTCATGGAAGATCGGGTAATTAAGTATATTACTAGCGAAGAATTAACCAATGCTAAAAGTAAATTGCCCGTTAAGGTTGAGAGCAGTAATAAACTGACAGGCGAAACGGCATATAATGGCAAGTGTAGCGGTGAAGCATATGTTGTAGATGACTTGGTAAATATAGAAGGGATGCGTCATGGTAATATTTTAGTTGCTCCAATGACAAGTCCATATCATGTGTCTGCAATGATGATTGCGGATGCGGTATTGACAAATGAAGGCGGCATACTTAGCCATGCAGCGATTATATGCAGAGAATTAAAAATACCCTGCATAGTAGGTCTGAAAAATGCAACCACTATCATAAAAAGTGGTGACAATCTTAGCGTTAACGCTGAATCGTCTGTTGGCATTGTTGAAATATTGGATTCAACCCCTGAGAATTGGCAGAGCAAAAATTAGGAGGCACTAATGATAGAGCTACTTGAAAATATCAATAGCGATGAATTGCAAACTTATGGAGGCAAAGCCAGTATGCTCTCCATAATGATGAACAGTGCCGTATCGGTGCCAAAAGGCGTTGCTGTCAGTGTCGATGAATTTTTCACGGTTGTAAAGCATCCAGCTGTGAAGGATACTGTTGAAAGGTTTTGGAATCCCGTGTCCTCCGAGGAAATGCTAAGGGATGCGTGCCATATAAAACAGTTTATCATAGATTTCGATATTGCCCCGCTTGTCGATAAAGTGAGGGAATTTTTGCTTATCATGTTTTCAAATAGTGTTGATTTGATTTATCGATCATCAGCAACTTCTGAAGATGGCAAAGTGTTTTCTTTTGCCGGTCAGTTTCTTAGCGAACCCGGAAATATCAATGAAATCGAAAAGCAAATAAAAGATGTGTGGTGCTCTGTTTTTGAGCAAAACGTTAACGCTTATGTTAGAAATATGGGAAACGAATACATTTCTACTGATTTTTTAGGAATGGGTGTTATTATACAAGAATTCCGAAAATTTGATGTTTCGGGGGTTCTTTTTAGCAAGCATCCTGTAATAAATATAAAGAATTGGCTGTATATCGAGTATTCTGATAAACCATTACAGCAAATTGTCCATGGTGAAATTATTCCAAGCAGAGCCAGGGTAAACATTGAGACTAAACAAGTCCTGTATGAAAATAAAAATTCCATCACTTTCCACAAAGACAATATAGATGAAATAATTATTTTTACAAACAATTTGAAATCAAAAATGAGATTTGAGATAGATGTTGAGTGGGGTATCAATGATGGCAATGTTATTTTTGTTCAATGTAGACCAATAACTACATTGTCATCTGATTAGGAGGTTATCTATTTTGCTTTGTGTTCAAAAAATATCAAAAATCAAAATAGCAAAATTTTTAACTGTCTCAATGTTATTGACTGGAATATCAATATTAATGTCGTCAACATTTCCAACGATACAATTTTCGCCGCTTGTGACATATACATTTGCAGTGCATGTGCCTATATTTATAGCGTGTTTATTGTCTCCGCATATGGCAATTTCAGTATCACTAGGATCAACGTTAGGATTTCTTATATCTAAACCGCCACTTGTAACAGCAAGGATTGCAACGCATTTGATTTTTGCAATATTGGCATCGTTGTACTTCAAAAAATTTGGTATTCCTAAAAAGAAGTTGCATTTAGCTACAGCGGCGATAGTAGTCAGTATAATTCATGCACTTAGCGAAGCTATAGTAATGCATATTTTCTTTTTTCCACAGGAATCAAATCCGTTTTATTCAATCTATTTTATCTTAGGTGGATGGATGTTCTTGTACAGTTGCATAGATTTTGTCATTGCATATTCTATATATAAGCGTATGGGGAATTGATTTAATCCTAATGGCAACTGAATTGCATAAAGGTCATTCGGCAACTGAGTAATTGGATGAAAAAGATGAGGTGATTTGAAATGCTTATTGGAGATATTATAAAACTCGCAGGGTATGATTAACGTGTTCTTGAATTACGAAATAATCAAGCGTTGATTATAACAGAAAGCATTGTTGAAATATGAAGATATCATGAAAAACCGAGTGCAACGTGGTACGATTGCGATTTGAGAAATTATCTTAATGGAGAATTTTGCAATAAGTTCTCTGCAGATGACAAATCCAAAATTATTTCAAAGAAAAACAAAAACCCCGGAAATCCGTGGTATAGAGTGGACGGAGGTAAAGATATAACTAATAGCATATTTCTATTGAGTTTGGATGAAATTTGTTGATATTTCGGGGACAGTAGCATGAAATTGCGAGATAAGGGCAGTAAAGACATGATAGATGACCAAAATAATATTAATAGAATAGCAATATTTAATGGAAATGCCTGTTGGTGGTGGTTACGCTCAGTCGGCCATGACAGCGGAGATGCCGCGCGTGTCAGTCGTGGCGGTCGTATAGATGTCCGCAGCGACTATATTGACGATGGTGTTGGTGGTGAAATTCGCCCTGCTTTATGGCTGAACATGGAATCGAAAAGCATTTCTAATGCTTGAGCATGAGACTATTAGCGACATCGATTTTCTCAACACTTATTCTCCCAAAAACACCCTTTACTAATGTCTACTGAATAATTACCAAGACCTTGAAACTGTTGGAAATACAAGTCATATTATGGTATAATATCTGCAAAGAAAAGATGATAATTCGAAAAAACATGTGCAGATGAGGTGCTATAAAATGTACAAATTTCCAAGTAAATAAATCAAATTAAGTGATTTTGGTATACCAATGGATTTAATGTAAAATATAGAGAACCGTTGGGTACAAAAGCAACACTGATACCATGGAGAATAAATAGAGATGCGTTATGCAGCTTTGTTCAAGAACCGAAAAGAAAATGTAGCGAAACCATTACGATTAGATTTAGGAGCATTATTGTTACAGACACAGTATCAGTATTCCGATGAAGAAGTACCAATACAGATAATGGAAACACCATGTTTGAAATATTTTTGCGGAATGCCATCTTATGAAGATAAGCTGCCCTTTGATTCATCGGTAATGGTATACTTTAAAAACGCCTCACACCTGAGATACTAGATGATATCAACAAGATGATAATATCAAAGATGAAGTTTAAAGCATCAAAATCATATAAAGATTTAAAAAAGGATTAAACTTTGCCACCGAGTTAAGGTTCAGGCAAACAAGGAATAATTGAACGTTACCGACAGCGAGAAGGTCATTACCCTGAAAGGGTGCTAGTTGATGGTATTTACCGAAATCGTGAGAACATCGCTTTTTGCAAAAAACATGGTATACGACTTATGGGCAAACCATTAGGACGACCGAAAAAGGATGCCGTTATGGACAAGAAACAAATGAGGTCTGACGAGATTTCACGGGTTGAAGAAGAACGAAAGCTGAGTCATGCAAGAGGATCATTCGGATTAGGATTGGTACGAACTAAACTAAAAGTTACAAGCGAAAGTGCAATCACACTGGCGATTGTGGCGATGAACCTGCACTACATATGACGAGTTTCTCGTACAATTTTTTACCGCTTACTTGACTGGCTGTCAGAAATCAATAGTTTTAGAAAAACAGCTATTGTTCAGTAGTTATCATGTACAGCATGGTAACACCAAGCAAAGTTGAAATAATTGTAATGATTTATTATACTTTTGCTTGGTAAAAAATCGAGAAAAGTTGCTAAAGGAGTAACGCAAAATGCGACTTAAATATACCACCCGTCGTGAATTAGTTTTTGCGGCACTGGTGCTTCCGAGTTTAATAGGTGTATTAGTATTTTTCGTTGTGCCATTTATTGTTTCTGCTCGAATGACGATGATTGATAATCCTGTGGGAAATAACTTTGTTGGTCTTTTTCATTTTGAAGCTACATTAGAAAATACTGCTTTTAAGCTCGCTATGCGAAATACGTTTGACTTTATTTCCATGTCAGTACCATTAAACATGGTTTTTGCATTATTAGTAGCTATGATGCTCCGTCGTGTGGGTGGTATTGGAAAAGCTGTATTGGGTACATTTTTTGTTTTACCACTTGTAGTACCTTCCGGTGCTGTTGTCCACTTTTGGCGTAGTTTGTTTGGAATTAACGGCTTCATAAACGGTTTATTATTTGGAACACCAAACGATTGGTTAAATACCGACTACACTTTATTTCTTGTAGTTATTATATTTCTTTGGAAAAATGTGGGGTTTAGTATAATTCTTTATATGACAGGTTTATATTTGAT
>JAITFS010000099.1 GCA_031281195.1 Oscillospiraceae bacterium | reverse complement strand
TTTTTCCAGTATGCCTTGTATTCATCTTCGGTGCATTTGAAAATGTCACGGATATCATAAGGGTTTTCGTCAACAACATCACGGTTAAACTTTTTCTTAAAAAACGGTGGAGCATGTCTTCGGTTAAAACCCTGTATATCGGTGAGTACACCGTCTACGTCAATTCCTATGTTCATACAGTTTCCTCCAATCGCTCTACCTCACTCTGCAACTGCACCGTCAGCTCTTCAACACTTTTTCCATCAGGTTTGATTGGTTTGCCAAATGTTATACTTAGCGGATAGCTGCCTTTCCAACTAAAGATTTTTGGTCGTTTTCTGTGTGGTGGAAATACATTCCAAGCACCCTCTATACGGACAGGTATAAGCGGGACATTAGCATCAATAGCAAGTTTTGCCGCACCGCCTTTGAATTCGTGTATTTTGCCGTCTCTTGACCTTGTGCCTTCGGGGAAGATTATCATGGTGTAACCTTCTTTGATACAAGATAAAGCACGATTCATAGACGGTACAGTATTGCCACTGCGTTCAACAGGAATACCGCCAAGCATTGCCATAACATCGTTGTATGACAAAAACATTTCTGCTGCAAGGCAACATACCTTGTGTAAATCTATACGTTTGTGTCCTATGGCTGTTAACACCCAAAGAATATCATAATAACTCTGATGATTAGGGCAAAGAATATACTTGCCATCAATAGGTAGATTATCAAGTCCAACAACTTTAAAATGCCATGTAAACCGAGATAATCGCAAGAAACGTTTTAATCTTCGTATATGTTGTTTAGTTTTTGGTAGTGGATAGTCGTTTATGTCGTATTCAACATCTTTATTAAATGCTCCGTTGTTTTCTATAAGTTTTATAACATCACCAACTGTTTTAACACTGCCAATTTTATTTTCAATAGAAACATTTAACGCACTTTCTATCTCAACGCACATTTCAAGCATGGTAAGTGAATCAAAGCTTAAATCATATTTTAATCTGCTCTCCGGTGTTACGTTTTCTGCTGCATTTCTGTTTACTATTGATGTAATTATTTGAATAACTGTTAGTTCAATGTCGCTATTTAGATTGTATATCATTGTGATTATATACTCCGGGTATTATTAATTACTATATTCAGCAAGAGCCAGCTCTTTTAATTGGAAACGTTTGACTTTTTTGATTGAGGTCATTGGTATTGTGTCTATGAAGTGTAAACCTGCCAATTGGTATAATGTGCTTGTTTGTCCTGACAGATCCATTATTTGATTATGTAATTCCTTTTGTTCATCAATCGAAAGTTCACCTTTTTCAATAAATAAATGAATTTCATCATAAGTGCCGTTTTTATTAGGAACACCGCAGGAGGCAAATACAAGATCACCCATTAAACCGCTGTAAAAACTGTCTACATCAGTTGGGGCGACTTTTTTTCCTGTGTGCATTATGATTGCTTCTTTGATTCGTCCTGTGACGTGCAGGTAATCCTTTTTGTCAATGTAACCCAAGTCACCAGTTTTGAAGTATCCATCTTCGTCAAACGCAGCAGCAGTTGCATCAGGGTCACGGAAATAACCTTTCATTATGAGAACAGTTTTAACACGGATTTCACCGACTCCGTTTTCATCGGATTCATGGATTTTTATTTTAATTTCATCATATCGGTCAACTTTACCCACTCCTTCTATTGGATAGCGGTCGAAAACTCCGGTTGATACAGTTGGTACATTAGTTTCCGTCATTGCATAGAAGTTTGCCCACTCAAACCCAAGATTAAGAAAAAACCTTGTAGTTTCCTTGCTACACAAAGAAGCTCCCGTACCAAGCCCCCAGAAATTATTTCCAAATACTTTTTTGTTCACACTGGCAAAAATATACTTTCCAAGATTAAAGTTTAAGTATCTCCTTGAAAATCCGGATAAAGCGAGCATTCCACATATAAGAGCATAAACGACAACTCCTTTTTCACGAACAGTAGATTTCATCTTTTGTGCCATTACATCATATACTCTTGGCACCATTGAAAATATTGTTGGTTGATACTCTGCTAAACCCTTAGCAAGCTTCAAGGCATCCACATCTTCAATCATTCCAACATCACAGCCTGCAAATAAACAAGCTAAACCACCTGTAAATCCCGCCATGTGGTGAAAAGGAAGTACGTATAAAAAACTGCTTTTATCTGTGATTTCTGACGGTATAATAAATAACCTCATGCTTTCTAAAAAGGCAAAATAAGTTATCATAACTCCTTTTACACTTGCTGTCGTTCCCGACGAAAAAAGAATTGCAATTACATCAAAATCAGGGTCAACTGTTGAATCTTTACTAACAACCGTGGTTGAGCCATCAAAGATTTTAAGTGTATCAGCTATAGTTGCAATATCAAATATGGGAATATCTGTAATTAAAGATTTATCGAAATTGTCATATATGTCAGCAACAGTAAAAACAGAACGAACATCCGAAAACTCTAATAAACGATTGATTTCTTCTGTTGGTAAAGCGTAATCTATCAAAACAGTTGTAATATTTGCATAAGCAAGAGACAGTCCGACAATAACTGCAAACGGAGAGTGCGGTGCAACAATTGCGACCCTGTCGCCTTTTTGTAAACCAATTTTTTCAAACTGTTCTTTTGCGGTTTTTATTTGGTTAAATATTTCTCCAAATGTAAATAACGTCTTTGTATCATCGTTTCGCATATAAGTGATTGCTGTTTTGTCAGAGTATTTTTCGCAGACGTTAGTTAATCTTTCTACAAAATCATTGTAGCTTTGCTCGTTCATGGTTTATCAACACCTCACTATTTGAACTATATGAAAAACACTAAGTTGAGATGTTTTTCATATTTTACGGTTATAACCGAGAGCGGGATAAACCGCTCTCAGCTTGTCCGCAAAACAAAAACGCTGTATATGGATATACCCATACACAGCTATACGACGAATTATGATTTAT
>JAITFS010000239.1 GCA_031281195.1 Oscillospiraceae bacterium | reverse complement strand
ACAATGTTCGCGCTCCCGTCTTCCAAGAAATTTGCGACACTGTCGCAAGAGAGGAGAGTGATGACGATGCTGGTACTGTCTAGGAAGCTTAACGAGACAATTATCATTGGCGACAACATTCGTGTAACTCTTCTCGGTATAGATGGTGACAAAATCAAGCTTGGAGTAGATGCTCCCCGAGATGTCAAGGTTTTTAGAGAAGAGCTGCTCGAAGCAACAAAGAGCACAAACGTTCAAGCTCTTGGCGCACCGATTGTCTCCTTCGATTTATCAAAAATTAAAAAGAATAAATAGAGTATAATTACTACATATTGGAACATCTGACTATGTCAGGTGTTCTATATTGTGTTTTTTTGTAAAAATTGCTTGCAAACGATAAAAAAAGGTGCTATTATCAAATGTGGTATGTAAAAATATTAAACACTATATGTAGTGGAGAGATTCTAAATGAGAGAAACTATTGATAGAATGATGGCGCAAATAAGAGAATATCTTGCAAAAATGCCAAGAAAAAATAAGATTCAACTGGCAGTTGTTGCGTTGCTCGTTATATCTCTCGCATCAGTAATGGTGTACTTTCTAACACGTACCAATTGGGTAATTGTACCCAACACCGGTGACCCGACGACTACAAGCCAAATATATATGGCGCTTTATGATATGGGAATTCCGGTCAAAGCAGAGAGCGGACGTGTTCTTGTTCCTGAAGGTAGACTGGAAGATGCACAGATGCAACTGCGAAATAGTGGTTTTCTTGGTACAACATTTTTTGAGCATGAATATTTAGATGCTGCAACCGGTTTTGGTGTTACCAGAGAATTCTCCGCTAGAATGTTTGAACTCGACCGGGCAGCACAAATCAGAACACAACTGGTACAAAATAACAGAATAAACAACGCTCTTGTTATTGTAAATATCGGCGAAACTTCACCGTTTCGCACTCAAACAAACGCCAACCCGGCAACGGTATCTGCTCAACTGACACTCACCGGTGGCGGAAGATTAAGTCAAGCAGAAGCAAATGCTGTTGGAGAGATAATCAAAGGTGGTGTACCGGGTTTAGAGTATTCGAATATTCATATAACAGACACAGAGTTTAACACATATAGAGTTGGTGACAGTAGTAATGACCTTGATGTAATAATAGATCAGCGATTGCAACTGCAAGAACGGATTATTCTACAAACACGAGCCGCAGTTGAGCAATTAATATCACCAATCTTTAAGATGACTAATATCAGAGTTCAACCTTATATATTACTCAACTTTGATAAAGAAATTACAGAATCAATCACATTTGAACCTCCGATAGCCGGTGAAACAGATGGAATAGTCAGAAGCTCTGAAGATGTTTGGGAAAACTCCAGAAGACGTGGTGATGCTGAAGGAATACCGGGAACTGACTCAAATGAAATGGGTGCAGTGGAATATCCTTATGGAACACTTGATGATCTTGATGAATATAGAAGAAGAGTTAGCGGTAAAAACTATGAACTGAACGAAACACGCAGATTTATAGAGCATGAGCAAGGAACAATTAGAGAAATGAGCGTTGGTATATCAATAAACAATGCAGCAGAAGACCTTGATATAGACGAGAGCATTATTCCACAGCTTATAGATTTAGTTTCAAAAGGTATTGGTGTATCACCAAGTGAAATATCAATCCAGTTAGTGCCGTTTGTAGAAGATACAACATTTGCAGATGCACAGGCAGCGTGGGAAGCAGCAGAAGCAGCGGCAAGAACTCAATGGATTATAAGTCAAGTTCTGATGTATGGTACAATTGTTTTACTCGGTATTATGGTTATGCTGATGATTAGAATTATTGCCAGAACCATCAGACCACCACCGGAGCCGGAGATTGCACTGGTAGCAGCAGGTCCTGATGGAGTTGACTATATTATAGATGACGATACTCCTGAAAAAATGGAGCTTGAAGAAATTGAAGTCGGTGGAAAATCGGCAGGTTTAGAGCAGATAGAAAGATTTATTGATAAGGATGCAGCATCGGTTGCACAACTCTTAAGAAACTGGTTAACAGATGCTTAACAGATAGATAGAGGGCGAAATGGCAAAGGATGATCTTTCACCAAAAGAAAAGGCGGCAATCTTGCTTATTAGTCTTGGCAAAGAGTATTCAGCCGAGCTATATAAGTATTTAACTGACGAAGAAATCAGTGATATGACGCTTAGTATTACCACAACTCGCCGCGTTGACCCCGATATTAGAGAAGATATTATCAACGATTTCTACGAAATGTGCCTTACACAAAAGTTTATAACAGAGGGTGGAATAGACTATGCCCGTGATGTTCTTGAGCAAGCAATCGGTTCTGATAAAGCAGAAGAAATGATACGCAAGTTATCATCATCATTGCAGGTTCGACCCTTTGATTTTATTAGACGTGTTGACTCAAACCAAATACTCAACGTAATTCACAACGAGCATCCGCAGATAATTGCACTCGTTCTCTCGTACATAGAGTCAAAACAATCAGCACAAATAATCGCATCACTTCCACCTGAAAAACAAACAGAAATCATAAGCCGTATCGCAAACATGGGTAGTACATCTCCCGAGTATGTCAAAGAAGCCGAGCGTATTTTGGAGCGAAAAATCACATCTATGGGCTTTACCGAAAACATTGTCGTTGGTGGTATTGACACAATTGTTGAGCTTATTAACTCACTTGACCGTTCATCAGAGAAAAACATCTTAGAAAGCTTAGACGTAAACGACAGTGAGCTTGCTGATGAAATTAGAAAACGTCTCTTTGTCTTCGAAGACATTGCAAAACTCAATAATACAACAGTTCAACGTGTTCTCAGAGAAATCAACAACGCAGACCTTGCAGTGGCTCTTAAAATGGCAGGTGAAGATGTTACGAGAACTATATTCTCCAACATCTCAAAGCGTTTGCAGGATATGATTAAAGACGATATGGAAGTTATGGGCCCTGTGCGTGTGCGTGATGTTGAAGAAGCACAGCAAAGAATCGTTAATGTTATACGTAAGCTCGAAGACGAGGGTGAGATTATTGTGGCACGCGGAGAAGGAGAAGACCTGATTGTTTAGAATAGACAGAAGGTTTGTAAAGCTTGCAGGTACAAAGTTTAGCAAACGCACCAGCGATGAAAAATCTGAGGCCGACGCAGAGGGTGATTTACCAGACGCGGCGGCTTTATCAGAAAGTCGGCTAAATGAGTATCTCTACGCTGCTGAAATGGAGATGAACGCACAAGCGCAAGAAGTTATTGATGAAGCGCGAGAAAAAGCAACAGAGATATTGGAGCAGGCAAAGGAAGAAGCACAAGATGAGCGAAAACGTGCTTATGATGAAGGTTTTGCCGAAGGAAGTGAAGAAGGCAAACGTTCGTATGATGAACAGCTTGCTGAAAAAATCAGTGAAGATGATGAAATGCTAAGAAATATTCTCAGTGGTATCGAAGATGAACGAGAACGTGCCGCCGCAGAGATGGAAAACGACTTGATAAATCTATCAATAGAAATAGTCAGAAAAATCTTTAATCCGGCAGAAGAAGAGCTTGGAAATGTGTATACATCACTTATAAAAAATGCTCTTAGACAAATGCCAACAGAAGGAAAACTTGTTATCAGGGTCAGTCCTGCGGAGTACGAAAGATTCTTCTCATCCGGAGCTGCAACAATTAAGTTAGATAGCGGAACTACAGTAAAAGCATCAGTTATAAGGGATGTTTCACTTGATGAAGGTGATTGCATAATAGACACGGACGATGTAACAATAAACGCAGGTTTAGAATCACAGCTTAAATATGTAAAACTAGCTTTCGAAAGAGCAAACCAATATGAACCAGAGTAATCTATCAAAATATAGCACCTCACTTGCGAAGTTCGATACTTTTGAGCGAGCGGGTCGAGTAAGAAAGATTGTTGGTCTCGCTGTTGAAGCCACCGGACCATCATCAAAAATCGGTGATATTTGCGAGCTATACACCCTTGATAACGAACGCAACATGCGTGCAGAAATTGTAGGTTTTCGTGACGGACATACACTGCTCATGCCATTTGGCAGCTTAGAAGGAATAGGACTTGGCAGTTATGTTGTCTACACAGGTAAAGCACTTAGAGTTCCGGTAGGAAAACAGCTTGTCGGCAGAGTATTAGATGCACTGGGTAATCCGTTTGATGATTTACCCGAACCAAAAATAGATGCGTGGTATCCGGCGGAAGCTGCTCCACCAAATCCACTGACAAGAGACAGAATCAAAGAGGTATTACCCCTTGGGGTTAAAGCCATAGACAGTATGTTAACAGTCGGACGCGGACAACGTCTTGGAATATTCGCAGGCTCGGGCGTTGGTAAAAGCTCACTGCTTGGAATGATGGCAAGATATGCCGTAGCAGATATAAATGTTATCGTTTTGGTAGGAGAGAGGGGTCGTGAGGTTCGCGACTTTATCGAAAAAGACCTCGGCGAAGAAGGTCTAAAAAAATCGGTGCTAGTTATAGCAACATCTGATCAACCTGCACTTCTTAGATTAAAATGTGCAATGACAGGCACAGCAGTAGCAGAGTATTTTAGAGATCAAGGCAACAAGGTTTTGCTGCTAATGGACTCACTTACACGCTTCGCAATGGCTCAACGTGAAATTGGTATGGCAGCAGGAGAACCGCCTGTTTCCAGAGGTTTCCCACCGTCAGTGTTTGCAATATTGCCAAAACTGCTAGAGCGTTCAGGTATGTCGGACAAAGGCTCGATAACAGGCTTATACACGGTGCTAGTTGAAGGTGACGACATGAACGAACCTATATCAGACACAGTACGAGGCATTTTGGATGGTCACATAGTTCTGTCAAGAGCGATAGCCAACAGCAACCACTATCCCCCGATTGATATTCTAGGAAGTGTCAGCCGTGTAATGCCGGATATAGTTTCCAAAGAGCATTTAAGAGATTTTGGAATCATAAAAAACATGATTGCAGTGTACCGTGAGGCAGAGGATTTAATAAACATCGGTGCATATAAACAGGGTGCAAATCCCGAAATAGATAAATCTGTTGCTCTGCATAATCCAATACAAAGCTTTCTAAAACAGACAATGACAGAACACTACTCATTTGATGAAACACTCCAAATGATGGATGCAATAGTCAGGGAATAGGATGAAAAAATTTGTTTTTACGCTGCAAGCGTTACATAACTATAAACTTACAGTTGAACGCTTACAAAAAGCAGAGCTAAAACGTGCACAACAAGCCTTACAGGAGCTGCGAGACCAGGAACAACGTCTGATAGAAGCATGGGCACATAATGAACGCTCTCTCGAAGAAGCTTTGCAAAAAGGTGAAAATGTTGCCACCGCACTAAGCGAACATGATGCATATTTTAGATATTTACGAGATGCACTCGTTGAAGTGCGAGCCTTAATAGTAGAAGCAGAAGAAATTGTACGGCAGTGCCAAGAGCGACTAATCTTAACAATGAAAGAAATCAAAACTTATATGAAGCTCCGTGATGAGCAATACGCAGAATATCAAAAAGAAGTCCAAGCAGAAGAAGCAAAAGAAATAGACGATTTAGTATCATTTAATGTGATTAGTGAAAACATCGGAGCATAAAGGACGGTGAGTATAATGGCAGATGAAGAAGTAACCGATTTAACTGAGGGAGAAGCAGACGCAGGTCAGAAAAAAGGAAAAGCTCCTAAAGCACCAAAAGTTACAACTCCACAAGGTGAAGTACCCGAAAAAGGCAAGGGTGCTAAGGGTAAAGGTAAAGGCAAAAAAGGTGGCGGTGGTGGAAGCCTCGTTATTATAATGATTGTCATTTTATTGTTGACAGTTGGTAGCTTTGGATTTGCTGTTTATACCGACTTTATGAATGCTCGGGCATTTTTAGCTGATGTTTTTAGCGAACCGTTAATTGATGCTATTATATGGCTTGACCCGAGATTTTCTACTGTAAATGATCAAATGCAATCAGATGCTGATGCTCGTGAAGAAAAACTGGATGAACGAGAAGCCGCAATAGACGAAAGAGAAGCAGCAGTCGAACTGCGAGAAAGCGTTGTAACTACTCGTGAGCAACAAAACGAAAGACGCACGCAGGAATTAAATACAAGAGAAGATGAAATCACTGCAATGTATGAGAGAACAATTCCTCTCTACCGTCGTGAAATGTCACAAGCAGAAACAGATGAAATGCTATCAATAGCAAGGACTTTCACCCAAATGTCTCCTGATGAAGCCGCTGCAATTATGGTGGAAATATATGACGAAAGAGACGTAGCGGCAATCCTCTTCTTTATGGCAGAGCGAAATAGAGGTGCAATATTAGCTGCATTTGAACCGGCTTATGCAGCTCACATCACAGAGATATTGCTGTATTTTTAATCCATACTGCATATCATATAGAAAAGTTATAGTACTCACGGGCGGATTGCCATCCGCCCCTACATCTGTGTGAATTAACTGGTAAAGGTTGTGGAGTATACGGTTCTATCGGACGGATTGCCATCTTTCCTCCACATTCACCGTAAAAATCTGCAATCACCCCTCCACATTCGCCGTAAAAATCTGCAATCGCCCCTCAACATTCGCCGTAAAAATCTGCAATCGCCACCCAACATTCGCCGTAATTATCTGCAATACCTCTTGACATACGGTTCATTATTGGGAATTAATTATATTTAAAGAGTTTATAGTTGTAGGTGGCATGCCGCGCGTGGTGCAGGATTTTGTTGATAATCATAATTTTGGAAATACTCTTAAGATTCAAAGAGCTATTATTGAAGACTATAAAGATGATATTGCAAAATATGCTACAGGAAATGACAAAGCAAAAGCCAGGAGTTGTTTTTTATCTATAACAAGGCAACTTTCAAAAGACCACAAAAAATTTCAATACAGCACTGTAGAGCCCGGAGGCACTTCGCGTAAGTTTGACGGTGCGTTGATGTGGTTATATGATGCAAGTATTATTAACTTTTGTTACAATCTGTATGTTCCGGAGCTACCTCTGGAGGGGCATAGTAAAGAAAATGATTTTAAAGTGTATATGAGAGACACAGGTCTTTTAGTTGCTATGCTGGAAGATGGATCACAAGCAAATATAATAAAAGGAAATCTTGGGATATACAAGGGTGCAATTTATGAAAATATAATTGCAGATATTTTCACAAAATCCGGTAAGAAGCTATATTATTTTGAAAAATCAAATCGGTTGGAAATAGATTTCATTATCAGACAAGACGATGAACCGGTTGGTATTGAAGTTAAATCAGGAGATAATACAAAAGCAAAGTCTCTCACTAGTCTTGTAAACTTTTGGGGTCTTAATAAAGGTATAAAACTTACAAAAGGAAACATAAGTATTTCTGATAAAATTGAAACTTTACCACTCTACATGGCTATGTTCCTGTGATTGTGGGATTTGTATGACATATACAAATTATAGTATCTTTATTTACAAAAAAAAGAAAAAATGATACAATAAAGTATATTTTCATATTTTGGAGTGGAAATAATGGAAAAGACATATAAATTATTAGAACATGATGAACCATTACTTATTGAAGAAATAAGGAGATTATATAATGGTCATTGGGTATATCTTGTAAATGCAACCATTGGTGAACATGGAAAGATACTGAGTGGAATTCCTGTAATTATGGGTCAAACAACAGCAGATGGAGCAGAAGATGGGATATATATTAAGTACCGCTCAGATGAGTACAATGAACGTGTTGAACTCAATATGCTACCAAATAGAGGATTTATCTCATCTTTTCGACCTGCGGAGGTATTAAGTTGAGCAATTTCATAACTGTAAAATATGATTCCGTAGAGAATCTTACATTAGAAGAAGATGGAAACTATCATATTCGTATACCAACTTTTTATGAGTATAATAACTATAGTAATGATAAAGTTGACTTTATATTTGATACAGGTGCTTATATAACAGTGATTTCACGCAAAGAAGCACTAATAAGAGGTTTTACTGATCAATTTACAGTAAAATCGAATGTACCTTTATCCGGATTTGCAGGAGGTTGTTTAGCTGATATAAAATCAATACCAGGAATAATGATTGGAAATCGTAGATTAGAAGGAATGAAAGTTGCAGTTCCACATATAGATACAGATATAAATATCTTAGGTTTAAATGTTATTGACTTGTTTAAATTTTATATAGATACCGAACATGATGAAGTATATTTACAAGAAAATCCTAAACCAAGTATTCCTGAATCACTGCGTTGTAGAAGTATACATATAATAAAATCCTAAAATAATAGTAAAGCTACACCAAAACACCCAACATTCACCGTTAAAATTTACTTTCCCACTCTACATGGCTATGTTTCTGTGATTATAGGATTTATGTAATATCAATAAACTATATTTTATAGTTTTGTAATTTACCATAAACAAATATAGCAAAAGAATGTTATGATTTTGAGAAAACAATTGCTTTTGTGTGAGTTTCATTGTATAATTGCGGTTACAGGAAACGAAAGTGTTCGTTAGTTTAACGGCAGACGGAGAGAGGAAAAAGCTCTCCCCGCCCTGCAAGTGTGATAGAACCCACACAAGCAATAGTGTAAACTATACCGTATTTTGATTATATTGTATTTGTGTTAGCAAATCAAGATTAAAGGTCAATTTGGTGTAAAAATGCTGTGTATTGGGTAATCATACACAGCATTTTCGTTTCCGGTATAAAAAATGAAATGAGGGTTTTTTAGATGAGTAAGAAAAACAATACAAAACTTTACGAGAAGATAATTACACTGATACTTGAGAAACGACCTGATGAAAAATGTTATTCATGGATTCAAACTAACAATAATAAACTAATTGAAGAAATTGGTATCACATTTGAGGAATTACGAATAATTTATAAAGAAATGTTATCTTTAGAATTGATATATAAAGACGAGAAATCTGTTTCAGAAAAATTGACGTTCAAATTGACAGAAAAAGCAGAAAATTATCATGTAGTATAAGTTTCTAAACACAATTACTTTATTACGATATGAACAAACACACTCGACAGCACCCCGAAACCGTTGCAAACACAAGATAAACTAGTTAGCGAATGAGCAATATTGTGATACAACTAAAAAAGAAAGAAAACCAAAATGAAAAAGAAAACTATTGCTATCATAATATCTTGTATTCTTGCTGTTTGCTTAATAACAACAGGGATTACATTGTATATTATTGAAGAAAACAGAAAACAAGATGACTTAAACCAACAACAATTAGAAAATGATTTGTTGGATTCAATTCTTGCACAGATTGATGAGTTTGAAAGACAATTCAACAATGCTAACGAAAGAGAACAAAAATTACTACCTTATGCTAATTTATCTAGCTTATATAATGACTTTGAAAACAATGTTTTCCCCGTTCATCACGAGCAAACAAGAAATCAAAGACAAGCTAGCATAGTAAACAGATTTAACGAAGTTTTCAGATTAAAAGAAAACTGGTTTTATAGTCATTATATGGAATTTATAACTGATGTAGAACAACAAACAGCAGATATCATAACAAATTGGGAAGATTATTATAACAAGATTGCTTCTGATATAAGTGAAATAAATCACCAATTTCAAGATATAATAAGTAATGACGACGATGATGAAGAATTAACACTTGCAATTTTAGAAATATATAACAATTTAATAACTACTATGAAATCATTTCTTGAAAATGGTTTCACAGACGACAAAATTACAGACGTAGACAGCATAATTGAAAATATAAAAAATATTGACGGTTTAATTACACAAGATGGCATTATTATTGACCAAAGATTGCAGGAGCTTTCAAATAAAAGCTTAGCAATCATTGATAACCTACGTCTGCAATTACAAAACGATGATAGAAATAATGTAATCAACCAATTTGAAACTCTAATTGCTGATATTTATAGTTGGTTGTTAAATTATTATTTAGAATTATTAAACGAGATTGCAAACATTGAGCTATTAAACGAGAGAGAAACATTAGAAAACAAGATTGCTGACCTTGAAAACATAAAAATAACTGTTGAGAACATCGGTATTCTCGATGAAAATGATATACAAGAATTCTTCGATAGAGTTGACGAGTTGTTAGAGGGATATAACAATGAACTTGAAGAAATTATTGAGCGTGAGCGGTTAGCTAACAGACAGTCACAAGGTGGAGGTTCAAGTCCAACACCAACTCTCATGTCTGAATTAGATGCACAACAATATCCAACAGATATTAGAACACCAATACTACTGGACAATCCAAATGTTAAACCTACGACACCAGAATCTACTATTTTAACTTATGGAATTGGTATACGGATGACTTGTGAGATATGCTTTCTTTATGTAGAATATAGAACATTTTATAATCCACATGATTATACGTGTAATGATTGTGGAGCAATATATAAAGGTATAACAATAGGAGTAAGTGGAGGAAACTAGGTAAAAAATAACATCAAAAATAAAACATTTTTTCTTAACATCTTGATAAAGAAATTTTCAAGATGTTTTAGTTTGTTTTAATTTTATAAGTAAACGATATTTACACATTATGATAAATAATAATTTTTGCATGAGGTGTATAATTTGATTAGATTAAAATTGAATTTAATTAAAATGATTTCTTTTATATTATGTTTGGTTATTATTGCATCTTTAATACCCATTCAAATAAATGCAAATGAAGTTGATATCCGTGATGGTCAAGGAAATCCTAACTCAATCACTGGTGGACCGGGTCTACGATGGAGATCATTTCGTTCTGTTCCAAATGGTGCTTCTGCATTTACTCAAGTTTATCAAACAATGGTTAATCATAGAAATTCGCCTCAACCAAATTTTCCAAATGGTTGGGGTATTCATGGTTGGAGTCCAGCACAGTCAGAAGGAAGTTATGCAGCTTGGTTAACTAATGTAATGGGAAACGGTTTAGGTGGATTTTGTCAAACATCTGATGTAATCTATGTATTAACTAATGCAGAATTATATAATAGTAGAATTCTTATTGCAGGTGTTTTGGCATCATCAGGCGGTTGGAATCTAGGAGTTAGCACTACCTCTGGGATTTCATGGAGTCATGGAACAAGCACAACTGCAGCTAACTCACCACAACATCATTTTGCAAGGTCTTCAACATCTGCTATATTTGAGTTCAATATGTGGGATTCTGTTTTTCAACATTCTGGTTGGAGTGGGAGACATTCTGTTATCTGGTGTTCAGATGCTGTTCGTCCTCCCCCAGAAATCACCTTAACAGAACCTACTTCGACACTTCGTTGTTCGGGCACATACAGATGGGTTAGGTCGCCAGAGCATGATGAGCATTGGAATTTTGGTGTTTCTGCAAGCGGTAGACTTGGTTGGAAACAAGATTTATATGCACAAAATCCATCTAATGGAATTTCTAGCTTTAATAATTTAAGACAACATCAGCTATCTTCACCATCAGGAATTAACAGATGTGAAAATAGACCAAATAATGGTTGGTGTTCAACACCATTACAAGAATGGCTAAATCAGGCATCTTGGAATGCACTAACTACAGCTATTAATGACCCAAATAGGACAAATTCTCAGCTAAATGCAGCTGTGAATACTTTTCAAACTGGCTTAGATGCCGCTATTGTAGCTTCTCATTTTTCGTTACCACCTCATTTTGATTTAACAGAGCAAACACAAAATGCTATCCAAAAAGGTGCATTGTATGAAATTATAACCTCAGATAGACACATGAACTTTTCATGGAATCTTCGTAGAACAAGAACACAACATAGAGAACAATGCTTATGGCACTCCTTCACAACCTGCAACAGGTGCAGAGAAAATCAGTTTGCTATAGTAGCTAGTAGCAACTGCCGCACCGTACAATATGCAATTATTCTTCAAAATTGTAGAGGACACTTTCGTGTCCTCTACAGCGTTATGGATAAAATATTATGAAACCAAGATTGATGGTCAAACGAACATCAAAAATTTTATGAAATAACAAAGTTTTTGCATATTTTTAAGTGTTAAAATTATGTAGAAAACGTTAACACACATTCATACTTTTCTACATAAGAGACTGCAAAATGTTGAAATATCAACGTTTTACAGCCTTTTCTACATTCAAACGACGATTGACAATAGTAAAATCTTTCTGATATGGTTGTTAATGATATGGTCGCTAAAGCAAAACAACTTGAAAAAACAATAAAATAACTATATAATCAGAAAGGAAACACAAGCAATGGCAATTTTACCACTACATGAAGATATTCTTCCAATGTCGGAGGATTATGTTCTAAAATCAGTTTTAACGCACCCGGAAGCAAAACCCGCACTAATGGATTTGATATCAACATTTATCCATCGCAAAGTCACAGACGTAGAAATACGCAACAACGAATTACATTCAATTACCACAGAAGAAAAGAATGTGCGACTGGATTTAAACTGCGTTATTGATGACGGTTCGCAAGTAGATGTTGAAATGCAAGGTTCCAGACTAGCAGGTCTTGATGGTGGACGTAAGATGTTAGTCAACAAATCAGTTTATTATCTAACAGATTTACATTCATCACAAAAATCAAAAGGTGTAGAGTATGATGAGCTAGTGCGGACTTATCAGATAACATTCAGTATACAAAACATTTTCGAGCATAACGAATACATTTCGGAAGCATCCTTACGCACAGAAGACGGAACACAGATTAGCAATCAAATAAACTTAACGATAATTGAACTTGGTAAACTCGATGATGTGTTAAACAAACCGGTGGATGAAATGACCCCAATAGAGATGTGGTCAACATTTTTAAGATATTCAGGAGACCGTTCAAAACGTGATATAATAAATAAGGTTTTAGAAAAGAAGGGAGAGATAGGAATGGCAGGATCATTATTAGCTTCAATAAGTCAGGATGACCGTATGCGAGCAATAAATATGAGTCAACGAAAATGGCAAACAGACCACGATAGTAATAGGCTTTTCTATGAACGCGAGCTAAAAATAGCGAAAGAAGAACTCATTGATATAAAAGAAGAACTCGCTGAGAATATGGTTATTATCTCTAACAAAGATACTGAGCTTGCAAAAAAAGATGCAGAGCTTGCTGATTCAAAAGCCGAACTTGCTGAGAAAGATGCACTGATTGCTAAAATGCAAGCACAAATTGCAAATCAAGAAAATGTATAGCATTACAATATGCAAATTTTCTTCAAAATTGTAGAGGACACGAAAGTGTCCTCTACAGCGTTAAAAATATTTATGTTTATAAGGTATCATTTCGCTGATAGATGTGATAAAATTATAACAAAAAGAGGGTTCATACAATTTATGAATAGATTGTCTATACGCGATTTTAGTCTTGATAAGGACACAAATATTATACGAAAATGCCCTGCTTGTTTTACTCCGCTACATTCCGGTATTAGCAAGGGACAAACGGTAGCATATTTTTCATCTGAAAAATGTGAAAAATGTGCCAACCTTAACAATTGTATTTGCAAAAAACAACCAAAAAATTACGTTGTCCGAGTTAGTTTAAAAGCTCTTGATGATACTCATGTTATTAAATTTTCTGATATAAATACAGACATAAAAAAAGAACAACA
This sequence comes from Oscillospiraceae bacterium, assembly GCA_031281195.1. Taxonomy (GTDB): domain Bacteria; phylum Bacillota; class Clostridia; order Oscillospirales; family Oscillospiraceae; genus WRMH01. The sequence continues at coordinate 6,964 of JAITFS010000239.1, read as the reverse complement.
AAACAAAATTGTAACAATTCTACATAAATACAAAAAAGTTGTTGCTGTCGCTGTGTTGTGCTTATTTATTGGAACTGGAGCATTAATTGCAGGCGCATTGTACGATTCTGATACACCGATAACAATTGATTCAAACATTAACGCTTCAATAGGGATGCCACTGCTCGAAAGAATTTCTACAATGCTTGAAAATCCACCACAAAACGAGATACAACCGGATACAAGCACTATAAACACACAAGAAAACAACGATAATACCAACTCCCCGGATAATACATTGCCACTAAATAATAATGATGATAATTCCGATACATCTAATGTAATAAAAAATAATGATGTATCTGGCGATGATGAAGTGGAACTTCCGTACCTAATTTACGTCTCAAAAAATAGCTATACAATAGCTATACTTGGTTTGGACGATGATGGTGAGTATACACAGTTGATACAAACGTATAATACAGCCGTTGGTCGCACCAGCGCACAAACACGAGCAGGTACTTATACAATTGTCTCCAGAACAAGATGGATTGTGTGGGATTCCGCAAACTTTACACCTTATGGAGTAAGACATTCAGGTGGATTGTGGTTTCATGGCCCGATGTTCAGCAGTATGAACTCTACCTCGCTAAGAGCCAGGTCGTACAATGAGATTGGCACATCTGCTTCTGCCGGTTGTATGCGAACCTTTACAGCAGCCGCAGCCTGGATTTATTACAACGTGCCTGACGGTACAACAGTTATCATAGCCAATGATTCATTATATACATCTACACAACCAAATAGTATACCAAGCACACAAAACTACGACCCCACAGACCCGCATATTCAATCTCGAACAGTTGGTGCAATTGAGGAACAGCGTGACCTTTTGCCATAATCAGATAAAACTTTTTAATTTTATATAAGTATTAACTGTCAACTGTTCGTCTAAAGAAAGAGAACAAAAATGAAAGTTGTAAAATCATTATCTATTGTTTTATTGATTGTTTTTATATTAAGTGCATGTACACAAGAAGAAAACACTCCGGAACAAACAACACCCCCGGACTCTAATCAGCAGGACTTAGGCTCAGATGAGTTTTCGGGTGAGGAAGCTATACCTACTGAACCGCCTGATTTATCAGAACCTATCGTACTCCTGCGTGATGAAAACGGGATATTGATTGGCTCTATGGTTTTCCCGGAGCCTGTGTTACGGGTGGGGCATTTTAGAGAAGCTGAAACTGAGAATAACGTAATTAATGTGCGTTCAGGTCCGTCCTTAGATTCACCAATCAGTGGTCAGATTAACTATAGGCGCGTAGTGGAAGCAACAGAGGTAGTTAACGGATGGTATAATGTAACCGTTTTAAGTAACGAACGCTCTAATATAATCACAGGATATATTCGCAGCGATTTGCTTAGAGAGTACAGCGAGGAAGGCTCACACAATCATACACAGCTTGGGTCTGAAATGTATTCTGAACCCGTAAAGCTTGTTGGTGCTTTGAGCATCGCTAATGTTCGAGAAGGCCCAAATGGAGTTTATGATGTTGTTGCGACAATTGGGCGAGGTCAGCTTGCGGAAGCAACAGAGCTTGTTGACGGTTGGTATAAGGTCACAGTGTTCCCAGGTATGTTCGTCGGTTATATTGATAGTAGTTTCCTTGTGGAGCATTTAGAATCAAGAAAGTTTTTCGCCGAACCGCGTATAGATAGTATAAATGTGCGGCAATCAAGTGGCGAGGTCATAACAAGAGAAAGTAAGCTGGTTGATGTGCGAGAGCTTATACCTGATATTGAAGTATATCTAATCTTTGCAACACCTGATAATTTCACAGGCAGAACCTTGTACGACAGAGATATATTTCTTCTTCAAGAAGGAACTGCCAGAAAACTTTTAAGAGCACAAGAGTTATTTAAGCAAGATGGTTATAGAATAAAAGTATATGATGCTTATCGTCCATCCAGTGTATCAGGAATACTCTTTGATATTATCCGAGACCCAAACTATGTAGCAAGAGCCGGAACATCAAGCCACAACAGGGCGGCAGCAGTTGATATAACATTAATTGATGAATTTGGCAACGAGCTTGAAATGCCCTCACCAATGCATACCTTTAATTCCACTTCTCATAGAGATTCATCTGCGATGAGTGCCGAAGCAAAGAAAAATATGGATTATATGGCATCAATAATGCGGCAAAGTGGATTTACCACAATACAAACAGAATGGTGGCATTTTAGCGACTCAGATTCAAGCAGATATCCCCCGCTGGATTTTTCATTCAAGGATTTTACATTTAGATTTGTAGATGATTATAACGAACGAGGAGCATAAGTTTATGAAGAAATTAAAAGTATTTTGTGTTGTTTTAGCATTTGTATTATTACTTGCTACAGTGTTAGCATGTGCCACAAATGATACTCCGCCAAATAATGACAACCCCGATGCAGGGATTGTTACACCAACGGGTAATCAACCCGGAGATGATAACAATACCAATCCTAACCCCGGTGATGATAACAGTGGTGATGTAGATTTACTTCCTGACGATGATGGTGCTGTAGGTCACCCTCCGATAAGAGCTGTTGAACCTGAACCGCTCGAAATGACAAAAGACATGGGGATAGTTGTAAATGGTGAGTGGTTCCCGATATGGCAGGATGCGAGTGCGTTACTAAACGCTCTTGGTGATGATTACGAATTATCAACAGCACCAAGCTGTGTTTTTGAAGGTGATGATAAAGAGTTTGCTTATGACAGGGTTTTTGTTTTTACAAACCCTGACGGCAGCAGAGACTTATGGTTTAGTATCTTTATAATTGACAATTCGTTATCAACAGCAAGAGGTATCACTGTTGGCAGCACCTTAGATGAGGTTATTGCCGCTTATGGAAGCAACCACTATTGGGAAGGCAGCAACATTTTAACATATTCACTTTCAGGCATTGAGGGGGATATTGACAGCCCTTGTATCCAATTTACTATTTCGGATGAAGTCGTAACCGCAATAGAGATTTATTATCCAACTAATGTTACCTAGATTCGCAAACCGGGAGCTTTGATTTATGGTTTTTTCATCAGCTATATTTCTCTTTGTCTTTTTACCTGTTGTATGGCTTATCAACAGATTTTTACCACGTTCGATTAGCAATATTTTTTTATGCCTAGCCAGCCTTTTCTTTTATGCATGGGGAGAACCTGTTTTTGTACTCATACTTATAGCGGTTGTGCTGATAAATTACCTTATCGCTCTTAAATTAAAACGAACAAAAATCGGTAAAGCTCTATTAATTCTTGGCATTTCATTAAACCTATCGACATTGTTTTTCTTTAAGTACATTGATTTCACACTAGAAACACTAAACTTGATACCCGGGGTCGATATATCACTACTTAATGTATTGCTTCCTATAGGTATTTCTTTTTTCATTTTCCAAGCAATAAGTTATCTGGTTGACGTATACCGGGAAATAAACACTCCGCAAAAATCGTTTGTCAAAGTGCTTTTGTACATATCATTTTTCCCGCAATTGATGGCGGGCCCGATTGTTTATTACCATGACATTTCACAGCAGATTGAAGACCGACAAGTAACAACAGAAGCAACTGCACATGGTATACGCCGTTTTATAATCGGTTTATCAAAAAAAGTTTTGATAGCAAACACACTCGCTGTAGCTGTGGATGCAATATATGCATTGGATGTAAATATCCTAAATATGCCTATAAGCTGGATAGCGGCATTTGCGTATATTCTTCAACTCTATTATGATTTTAGCGGATATTCTGATATGGCACTTGGTCTGGCACAGATGTTCGGGTTTAGATTTAAAGAAAACTTTAACTATCCATATATCGCATCAACTGTTCAAGAGTTCTGGCGTCGATGGCATATCAGCTTAACAGGTTGGTTTCGCGAGTATGTTTACATTCCACTTGGCGGTAACAGAAAAGGTGAGATACGAACTATCATCAACAAGGTCACGGTCTTTTTTCTCACCGGTTTATGGCATGGTGCGGCGTGGACTTTTGTTGTGTGGGGTCTGATACATGGTGCTATTTTACTCTTGGAGCAGGTAATAAAACCAACTAAACTTTTAGGAAAAAGAATGAAATGGGTTGGAAATGTATACACATTACTGGCTGTAACATTTGCTTTTGTGCTGTTCCGCTCTGAGAGTTTTTCACAAGCATTGATAATACTAGGTAACATGATGACAGGCAGTCTTGATATTGGAGCACACGCATATTTGATAACTCCTATGTTTATCACCGCATTTTGTTTAGGGATTGTTGGTGCAATGCCTTGGATTCATGTTATAAAAAACCGCATGAACGGTGAAGTTATGAGCAAAACTCTTTCAGTAGCAAGCTATGCTGTTGTTTTTGTTCTTTTAATACTTTGTATGCTCTCACTCTCGTCAGGTACTCATAATCCATTTATTTATTTCCGTTTTTAAGCATTTTGTGCTTTAATAGTCTTAATGGTTTTTATAAACTTTATTGACTTTATACGTTACTATACAATTACAGCAAGGATTATTTTTCTATGAAAACTATTGGGTACATTCTGTTTTGTTCACTTTTCTTTGTTTTGTTGCTTGCACCAATGGCTTTTATGCCTTGGGCAGAAAACCAACTAACAGAAAATCGTTTACCTGCACCTGCTCCTGAGTTATTTAATGATGAGGGTTTTAACACTTCATTCTCAAAGGATGCTGAGGATTTCCTTAATGATCGCTTTGCAGGGCGTACACTTATGATAAATACGTACAGCCGTCTTGTTAGTGATATATTTGGTATGTCATCAAACGATAAGGTTGTTTTAGGTAAGGACGGTTGGTTGTTTTTTCATGAAACTATGGGTGATTTTGACGGTAGCTCTGCATTAAATGACGAGGAAATGGAGCAAATAATCTCGTATTTGCTTGATTTAAAACAAACCGCAGAAGAAAGAGGTCAAGTGTTTCTAATAGCAATTGTGCCAAATAAAAACAGCCTTTATGGTGAGTTCCTCCCAACCAGATATAGGCAAACAAACGAACCGACAAATCTCGATAGTCTGCTTTTAGTTGATGAGCTTGGTTTGATTGATTTTAGAAGTGTTTTTCTTGAAACTAATCAATATTTGTACTATAAAACTGATAGTCATTGGAACGGTTTGGGGGCACGTATCGCCGCACGTGAAATAATGAAGGCTATCGAAAATAAAACCGGGGTACAAGCAGAAATTGATTGGGAAAATGGCACTTATGAGACGGGTTTATTCACAGGTGATTTAGGTATGATGCTCTTCCCTTCAAATCCGCCTACAGATGAAGATATGTTTTTTGATGAAACAAAGCAAAGCTATACAAATATCGGCAGGGTGAGAAGCTTAGATGATATGCGTATCACAACAGAATCAGACGGTGCAACATTAAGCGTAGCAATGTATCGTGACTCCTTTGCCAACTGGCTGATTCCATACTTTTCTAATGCTTATAGTAATGTTTATTATACAAGGCAATCACCACCACCTATGGATAGCTCTGAGTTTACAGAAGCTGATGTTATCATTTTTCAAATTGTCGAGCGACGTTTAGGTGAACTGTTAGATTTTCAAGGATAAGGATTATGCAAATGAAAAAATCGATAATACCCGTATTTTTATTAATATTGTCACTTTTATTGTTAGTTGCATGTTCAAAACCGCTAACTACGGATGAACTGCTGGAGCTTGCTGATAATAATATGCGTATAAGAAATTATGATGCAGCTCTTGAGCATTATTTAAGTGTTATCGAAACAGAACCAATGTCTCCATTAGCGTATAATGGTGCTGCAAGAGCGTATTTAGGATTAGGTAATGAAGATGGCGCAATCGAAATAATTATGATGGGTCTTGGCGAACTACCCATAGAGCCGGTAACAATTGAAATGTTTACAACATTATTTATTGAATTAGATAGACCTGATGTTGCTCTTTTTCTAATTCAACACGTTATTGACCGTTTACCCAGAGAGCCGATATTGCAGGCAAAGCTAGCAGAAATAGAGAAGTTAATGCACGTACACATATTTACAGAAGCAACTTGTCAAATAGCAAAAACTTGTTCAAGCTGTGGAGAAATCGAAGGCGAAACTCTACCACATATATGGAGAGATGCAAACTTTCAAGAGCCTGGTATATGCATAGACTGCAATGAAACCGAAGGTGAACCTTTAATATCAGGCTTTACCGAGCATGGATATACAACCAATGTAAATCTTAATGGTTTATATCCTCATAAAACAACATCAACTGCTCCGGCAGTTACCATTGTCGGCGAAGCTACATTTTTTGATTTTCGTATATTTGATTCTGAGGAAGGTAGACCGGGAAAAGAGGGCTACGAGTATCAAAGCGTTAAACTGCTTAAAACATATACAGATAGTGAAATTAGGCAGTCAGGCTCTTGGGTGTTTTATCATCTGGCTTTTGATTACTACACCTTTGACCCGTCTGCGATAGTTTTTGAGTCTGACCGTGTAGTAAATATGTATGGTGAAGATGTTGAATATTCGTACTTTGTTAATGTTATACGAGATGAATGGAACAGAACCACCACAACATTTATTATAGAATATGAAATTGTAATCTTAGCTCCTGTTGGTTACGACGGGTTTATGATAGCTCTGGTTAACTGGGATCACTTTAATGATGAGCAAGCTCCAACCTTCGCCGATGTATTAGATGCGGATGCTTTGGTGATAAAGCTGAGGAGCTAATGGAGAAGTAATAGTTCTTACGGGCGGATTGCTATCTGCGTCTACATCCTATCGGGCGGATTGCCATCCGCCCCTACAATCTATTTCCTAAAATATTTCTTAAAATCACTAATCTTTATATGCGAACGTGACGATATATAAGAATAGGAGGTGAAGAAATGCTATTACCCATGGAGTTTCTGTCCCAACAAACATCCCGGGCAGACTCTGGTGCAAGCTCCTCAA
>JAITFS010000150.1 GCA_031281195.1 Oscillospiraceae bacterium | reverse complement strand
TTGGCACCGGCTTCACTTTGGACAACCACCTCATATCCCATCTCGCAAAGCTTCTTAACATCAGCAGGAACAAGAGCAACTCGGGTCTCCTCAGGTATTGTTTCTTTGCATAAAAAAACCTTATTCACAAGCACCTCTCCCCTCTATTTTGAATTACATTTATAATAAAGTATTCTGCTTGTATAGTCAATCTTTTCATGATATTCTTAGTAGCATGAAAAATATTGAAAAATATGAAAAAACAGCTATGCTTGCACTTTCAGACAAAGAAAGAGCAGAGTTGACTAAACGATTTGATGAAATCACATCTACTTTTGAGGTGTTGGACGAGTATGATGTCAAAGATTACTTTACCCGTCATTGCGGGCTTGACCCGCAATCCCATGCACAAAAGTATAAAGTTAAGAGTCAGGAATCAAAAATATTTAATGTATTGCGTCAAGATGTGGTTGAAAAGTTTTTCACAAGAGAAAAACTTATGGAAAATGCACCAGCCTCCGATGATGAATATTTTAGCGTACCAAGAGTTATTGATTGAGGTTTTTATATGCCATTTAACGTTATCCTTGAAGAATCGATAATGCAAAAAGATATACCGGCAACAGCAGGTTCAAAAATGTTGGAGAGTTTTATATCTCCAATTGATGCAACAGTTGTGACACGGCTTAAAGCTACTGATATAAAAATAGTTGGCAGATATGCATTTAGTGAGTTTGGTATTAGTGGATTATTCAGAGAATATCAAGAAAAAAAGCTGACAAAAGCACTTGAAAATGCAGATGTTATGCTGTGTAATGACTTCACGGGAGCTATCGCAAAAGCAACCAAATCTTGTGGTATGTTTTATATACAACCAAAATATGGAACAGTATCACGTTATGGTTTAATACCCTCAGTCTGTTCACTTGATCAAATCGGTGTATTATGCAAAGATTTAGACGTTGGACAAAAAGTTTTAGAAATAATATCAGGATATGACCCAAAAGACGGAATTATGAACCCTGATGAAAACGCACAAGCTCGGGATGAAGAAAAACCTCCACACTCCGACATACAAAAGCAAATCAAGCAAATTATATGTTGTGCGGAGTTTATGGGAAATATGAGCCGATACGATGGAGTAAAATACGGTTATAGAGCTAAAGACTACAAAGATTTAACAGAAATGTACACAAAAAGCAGAACAGAAGCTTTTGGCGAAGATGTTAAACTCGCTATAATGATAGGAGCAATGGTACTATCAAGTGAAAATTATGATAGGTATTATGATAAAGCTAGAAAATTAATAATTAATGATTAATAATTAATAATGAAAGAGTGTGCGAACGCAAGCACTCGTAGGATAAAAATAATGATGAGCAATTATGAAATAGTTATGGGTCTTGAGGTGCATGTTGAGCTGGCGACGAAATCAAAGCTCTTTTGCTCATGCTCGGCAGCATTTGGAGCAGACCCAAATGAGAATATATGCCCTGCATGTATGGGAATGCCCGGGATGCCTGCAATACTAAACAAGCACGCAGTTGAACTGGGAATTACAGCAGGTTTAGTTACAAACTCGGAAATCTCACCTGTGATAACATTTGATAAGAAAAATTATTTTTACCCTGATTTACCAACAGGTTATCAAATAACACAGTTTTTTTCACCAATATGTAAAAATGGATGGATTGACATTGAAACAAAAGCAGAAAACAATACACCACCAAGCTCCACACGAATTACAATCAAACAAATCCACCTTGAAGAAGATGCAGGAAAACTTGTGCATGATGCACGGGCAGAAACAACACTAATTGACTACAACCGCACATCTGTACCACTTATAGAGATTGTGTCAAATCCTGATTTCAGAACATCCGATGAAGTAACTGCTTACCTTGAAAAATTGCGTTTATTATTAACATTTGCAGATATATCAGACTGCAAAATGCAAGAAGGATCAATGCGGTGCGACATAAACATATCTGTGCGAAAAAAAGGCGAAACCAAACTTGGCACTCGTACAGAAATCAAAAACATGAACTCACTAAAAGCCATAACACGTGCCATCGAATACGAGTCCCAAAGACATATCGATGCACTGGAAACAGGTACAGAAAAGTTAATTCAAGAAACAAGACGTTGGGATGATGAACTTGGAGAAACATTTTCGATGCGGGAAAAAGAAGAAGCAGAGGATTATAGATACTTTCCAAACCCTGAAATACTACCGATTTTTATAGATAGTATGTGGATTGCAGAAATATCTGGTAAAATGTCTGAACCATCACATGAAAAGTATGATAGAATGGTAAACACTCTTGGCTTACCCGAGTATGATAGCAAAATAATATCAAGCAATCGCAGATTATCACAAATTTTTGATGAAGCACTAAAGCATTTTAATAAACCGAAGGAAATATCAAACTGGATTTTGGGTGAGACACTTGCAATTTCAAAAGAACTAGACATAAAAGACGATGATATATCAATTGAACCCAAAAAGCTTGCGATAATTGCTAAGCTTGTTGATGAAGGAAAAATAAACCGCACAGTTGGAAAAAAAGTTTTATATGAAGTATTCAAAATCAACGCAGACCCGGAGGTTTATATAGAAACTAACTCACTTGCAATGGTAAGCGATACAAAGCTCTTAGAAGCAGTGATACAAGAGGTTTTATCAGAAAATGAGAAATCTGTAAACGAATACCGTTCAGGCAGTGAAAAAGTTTTAGGCTTCTTAGTAGGGCAGGTTATGAAAAAAACAGCAGGCAAAGCCGACGCACGCCTAGTTAATAAATTGCTACACAATTTATTAATAATTAATAAGTAATAATTAATAAGTAATAATTATAGTATAATAAAAGATATTTTTAATATAAATCACATAGTTTAGCTTATAAACAAGTTCATTATTAATTATTCATTATTAACTATTAATTTACTATAAGAAATGTATAATTGTAAATTAAGGAAAACATTGGGAGGATTGAAGTATGTATGTTGGAGTGGATTTAGGCGGTACAAAGATTGCATCAGCTATAGTTAACGACGAAGGTGAAATTATAAAAAGAGTACATATGCCAACAAATGCGAGTTCCGGACCTGAAGCAGTTGTAAACAGAATTATAAAATCATGTGAGGAGCTTCTCGATGATTTTGGTGAAAAACCAAAATCAATTGGAATTGGTGTTCCGGGAATGGTACGTGATGACATTGGAATGGTAGTTTTCACTCCTAATTTACCATTAAAAGGTGTTTACATGACAAAAGAATTAAAGGAAATGTATGATTGTCCTGTTGTCTTAGGTAATGATGCAAACTGTGCGACACTTGGAGAAGTTGTATCGGGTAGTGCAAAAGGAGCAAAAAATGCTGTGATGATAACGCTTGGTACAGGTCTTGGCGGAGGAATCATCGTAGATGGGAAGCTTCTGACAGGAGTTAGCGGTGCAGGTGGAGAAGTTGGTCACATGGTGATAAAAGAGGGTGGACGAAAGTGCGGTTGTGGTAGACTTGGTTGTTGGGAAACTTATGCTTCTGCAACAGGGCTTGTTAAAACAGCACGTGAGCTTATGGAAAAAGACTCGGATAGCCTAATGTGGGAGCTTTGTGTAGGACTCATAGAAAGAGTTGATGGCAGAACAGTTTTTGACGCATATAGAGCAGACGACCCAACAGCGATTCTGACAGTTGGAAAATATGTTGAGCATTTAGCTATAGGGATTGTGAACTTGATAAACATTCTTGATACAGAGATTTTCTGCGTTGGTGGTGGTGTATCAAACGCTTGGGATTGTTTGGAAGAGCCGCTAAAAGCAGCAGTAGAGCTTGAAAAATTCGTAAGATTTTCTGAACAAAATCAAGAAACAAAACTCGTCAAAGCAACATTGGGTAACGATGCCGGAATCATAGGTGCTGCAATGCTCGGTCGCGAATGGGTGTGTTAAATGGATTTTCAACTAATATTAATAATTTTAATCACCGGAGTAATATTACTAACTTTTATTTTACAAATAACAAGTAAAAAAAGTTCTAATGAAGATAAAATTGCTAAACTGATTAAAGAAAACAACGATAACCAACGTGATGTTGTTGCAAAACAAATTAACGACGGAGCAACCGAACAGTTTAAGCGTTTTGGTGTTATTAGTGAGAATATTCAAACAACGCTGCAAGGGAATCGCGAGGAAACAAACAAACAGCTTCGTGAGTTTCAAGAGCAGCTTGATGTCAGGCTTGGTTCAATTCAGCGTGGAAATGCAGAAAATATCGAAAAAGTAAACGAAACACTTGAAAGTAAAATGAAGTCCTTGCAAGAAAGCAATGAAAAAAGACTTGAGCAAATGCAAGGTGTTGTGGATGAAAAACTCCAAAAAACATTAGAAACAAGATTAGCACAGTCATTTGAACTCGTCAGTAAGCAACTCGACAGCGTTCAGCAAGGTCTCGGTGAAATGAAAAACCTTGCCGCTGACACAAAAAGCCTTAGAAATGCACTCACAAACGTTAAAGAACGTGGTACTTATGGAGAGGTTAGACTTGAAAAGCTTCTCTCGGATTTTCTCGCACCGGGTCAATATATAACAAATGTAGAAATTGCAGAGGGCAAACGTGTAGAGTTTGCGATAAAAATGCCGGGACATGGAGAAGAACCACTATTGTTACCGATTGACTCAAAGTTTCCAATTGAAGATTATAACCGAATAATAGATGCTGAGGATAAACAGACAATAGATGATGCACGTAAGTCATTAGCACAGCAGATTCGTGCATCAGCAAAAGAAATCAAAGATAAATATATCATGCCGCCGAAAACTACGGATTTTGCTCTTATGTACCTACCGACCGAAGGTTTGTATGCAGAGGTTGTACAAAATGTTGATTTGTTTGAAGAACTACGTACAAAGTACAAAATCACAGTTGTAAGCAGTATGACATTATCGGCATTTTTAGGTTCATTGCAAATTGGCTTTAAAACGTTATCTATGGGTGAGCGTTCATTAGAGGTATGGAACACACTCCGTGCTGTGAAAACTGAATTTATGAAGTTTGGTGAAACGCTAGAAAAAGCACATAAACAAATCCAAACTGTTGATAAAACACTAGAGGATTTAACTAGCACCAGAACTAAAGCAATGCACAGAAGACTACGCTCAATAGAAGAACCCGACGGTATAGAAACAGAGCTGTTAATTGAATCCACTGACTTCGATGGTGATGAGGTGGAGTAATACAATAATACACAGGGATGCGACAGTAAGATATTTTTGTTATTCAGCTCAAAGCAGCAAGCTAGCGAAATGAGCTGAACAGAAAAATACCTCACTGTCACATCCCTATGTTCACGTTCCCTTATATTCTTAATTCTATCTACCGCTACCCACCGCTACTTTCACCTTCATGGTGATACAATGGGGTGCGTATTATTTCACCTGTTGCAGATTTAGTAAGTGTCCACCAAAAATCCATACCTTGTTTAATATTAGTCCAGTATAAAATCTCAAGCAAATCTTCAGTTCTTATTTGCAAAGACATACCATTACCAATTTTCTCACCAGTGAGTGCATTTATTTCAACCATTTCATAATGAGTTGAATCATACTCCCACACAACGATAGTATTACCATTTTCATCAATTTTTGATGAGAAATTTGCCATGTCAAGCAGATAATTACCAACAGGTCTATTTAGAATATCCTCAACTGTAGAACCGTCCGGTACATTCTCATGTAATATTCCACCATAACGATATGAAAAAAGTACAAACCATGATGAACTTAAAGAGATGGGACATTCAATGTATCTTGCTTCAATTAAATTTGTTGTATGCCAATGTGTTGTACCATCAGGATTTTTTGTCTCTCCTTCAGGAAATAAAAACCCTTCCCAAGCAATTCTTATAGCTTCTTCCTCTGTGATTGCATTATGAAAAAAGATTGCCGGCATAGGTGTGGGTGGCTCTCCGGTTGTGGGTGTGGAATCGGAGCTTTTTGTATTATTGTTTTGTGCGTTGTTGTAAATTGTTTCAGAGCTTTGTATAAGATGGTTTTGTGTGTCGTTGTTAAGTTCATCGTTATTTTGTGCATCATGGTCAGGTGTGTCAAATTCGGGTATATAGTCGGAATCTGTCTGGTTAAGATTATTGTTCGGTTCGATAGCTTCAATGCTTGAGTTACTTGGTGTTGCTGCCAAAATTAACGGGAAAACTACAAGACTGAAAATTAATAAGATACCAAAACAAATTGCAGCTATTGCTCGTGAATGTTTTTTGCTATTCATGATTTTTCCTCCTAAAATGTATTCAAATGGTTTATTGTGTACATAGAATACACCGCAGATGTTGCTTAGTTGTTATAAAGATGTTATGAACTTGTAAAACATATTTTTACTGTTGTACCAATATTTGGTACGGATATAACATTAACTTTTGCACCATGCAAGGTTGCTATTTGTGAAACAATACTTAAACCAAGTCCCACACCACCGAACATACGCGAGCGTGATTTATCCACTCGATAAAATGGTGACATAATTCTTTCAACATCTTTTTGCTCCATACCACACCCGTTATCACTAACTTCTATAATGGGGTATTTTTCTATATAAGCTTTAACAGTTATTGAACTACTATCTGTTGAAGCTCTGGCAGCATTTTCCACAAGGTTACTGAGCATAGCGAGCAGTAAGGTTTCGTCTCCGGTAATTTCCGGCAAATCTACGGATGTGTTTAACTTAATATTGCGGGGAGCTAAAACAGGCAGAACCATAGCAGTCAAATCTTCGAATAATATCCTTGTATCGAGAGATTTTATTTCGATATTTTCATCTCGTGAATATGTGAGGTCTAGTAGTTTATCGGATAAAGTGTTAAGCCTCATTGCAGTTTCGTATAAATAACCTGTTGCAATAATGCGTTCATTTTCTGTATATTTGGCAAATTGCAAATATTCTGAGTAACCTAAAATTGAAGTGAGTGGAGTTTTTATTTCATGAGTTAAATCGTCTATAAACTGTTGTTTTTCTTCTGATACTTTTGTAAGTTGTATCATATTTTCTTCAACAGAATCAGCCATACGATTAAAGCTGTTAGCTAATGCCCCCAGTTCGTCGTGACTATTTATAACAACTCTTTTGTTGTATGCTCCATCTGCAATTTCTGCGACGGTTGTTTTCATATTAGTTATAGGTTTTATAATGTGCCGTAGTAACAAATAAACTGATATTCCAAGAAAAATTAAAACGATAACATTCACAAATACAAAAACTCTACTAATATCTGCACGAAAGTCATCAATTTGACTAATATCACGTGCGTATACAAAGGTGAGGTGTGGGTACTCAGGCAGTATTGATGCAACAACAATATGCCTTTTGTTATTAATAGTTTCTTCCATTGTATTTTTTTGCAAATCACTCTCGAAAATTAATAATGGATTATCACTTGTGATACTAGGCATATCATAAAGTAAAATGCTTCCATTCTCGTAAAAAAGTGCTAAGAGTACTCCTTGCGGTTCGTAAAAATCTAAAAGTGAACCGAGAATAGAACCTAACATAAAATTAGTATTTGCAACATTTGGAAAAAGTGTTTCTGCGGTTGTTATTCTACTTTCTATTGAAGATTGAATCATTTGTTGCTCGCGGATAGCATTTTCTCTCTCTCGCTCACGGTTAAAATTGTATGAATACGACGTGATATAAAAAACACCGGCATTAAAAGTAATAGTAAAAATAACAAACATACTGATGAATATTTTATGCCAGAGTTTCATGCCTTTCCCTGCTCTTTCTACACTTCCAAGCGATATCCGAGTTTAAAAATGGTTTTTATGCGATTTTCAAATTCTAACTTTTTTCGTAGTTTTGTTATATGAACATCAACTGTGCGCGTATCACCAAAATAGTCATATCCCCATGCTAAATCAAGAAGCTTATCACGAGATAATGCGATATTTCGGTTATTTATCAAAACCTCAAGTAATTCAAACTCCCGATTTGTTAAATCAACAGTTTTATTGTTAAGAGTTACTTCACGTTTATCAAAGTGTATTGAAACATTATCAATAGAAATATAACGTTCTGTTGGTTTAGCACGTCGTAATACTGCTTCCACTCGTGCCAGTAATTCTACTGTTTCAAATGGTTTTACAATATAATCATCAGCACCAAGCTTTAAACCTTTTACCTTGTCTATAACGGAGTCTTTTGCTGTGAGAAATATAACAGGAATACCATCAAATATTTTCTGTTCCATAAGTGAAAATCCATCCTTGTATGGCAGCATAACATCTAATAAAACCAAATCAGGTTGAAACTCACGGAGTACTTCTGAAACTTCATTACCATCAAACACTTGTCGCCCTTCATGCCCAACAAGTCTGAGATTCATGAGAATCAAATCACTAATCGCTTTTTCATCTTCAACAATAAGAACATTCGCCATAAAAATATACTCCTGTTATAAGCAATACCGGGAGTCTATCACACAGATGTTATCAAGTTGTTAAATATGTTAAAATGATTTTACAATTTCATAACAAATTGATGACAATAACATGTCATACTTATAAATAAAAACTACCGGAGTGTAGAAATTTTATGAAAAATAACAAAAAGAGCAAACTGTTTCCCATAGTCTTTATATCAACAACGATACTGCTCGTAGCAGTGATTGTGTTTGTGGGGTTACGTAATAATGAAGATGGCAATAGTGATAACCCTGACCATTTAAGTAACGGTAATCAGAGTAATACAAATGGACATGCATACATTTATGATGAATATGTGTTCCTTGCCGGCGACAGGATTATGAATTTAGATACCGGTAATGCTGTAGTAATAGATGGTCTTATTGCAAAAGGAGAGCTTCTTTACTACATTTACATTGACTATATCGACAATCCGAACACTCAGGATAATGTAAATGACGATAGCACATTTGACCCGTATTTAGCAGTTATAGAAGTAAAAAGTATTAATAAATCGGGAGAAATTACAAAAAGTATCAAAATTCCTACAAATCGTTCATTTGGCAGCACAACTATATTAGGTTTTGATATTAACGACATGGAAGAACTAATAATCATAACCAATGAATCTGGTGAAACACGCGGAAAAAACTATGTATTTTATAACAAATACGATTTTACAGGGAGCTTGATAAAAAGAGAGTTATTGCTTGAGGGATCTGATTGGTTTGCACGTGAAGCACATATATCAAAAAATGGAAATATTGCTGTAGTTCGCTTAAACTTTCAGCATGAAATATCTGTACGATTATTGGATGAAGAATTATCTTTCATTAGATCAGAGGCACTGGGTTTTGGTGCTTTTACATTTTCAGACGAAGGCATGTGTTTATCTTTGATAGAGGATAACCCTGTTAAAATCCGGAAATCTGATTTCTTAACAGGTGAACAAATTCTTGAATTTCCACTGGAGTTTCATGTATCAGATATACATAAGGCTGATGAAAGCAGTGCTTTTGATTATTATTTTATTACTACAGATTATATTTTTGGTCTTTGTTTCGAAACAGGTAAAACAGAGAAGATTCTTAATTTTCTAGAATCCGGAATAATTCGGACAAGTTCGAATTATTTTGCATTTTTTGATGATGGTTCAATAGCTGTATCACGAGAAAGAATGAACAACCAAACGAATTTATTTCATGTTGAACTAACGATATTAAATCCGGTTCATAGGTCTGAAATAGAAGAATCTGATGAAATTGTATTAGCAGGCTTCAACTTTGTCGGTGGATTTATAGAAGAAGTGCTAGATTACAATTTAAGAAACCCTGATCAGCAAATAACACTACGTGATTATTATGACTGGAGTATTGTAGATTATAATGAACTTCGAAGAAAAGCCGAGGAGCGTTTTCATCTTGATTTAATATCAGGAAATGCACCGGATTTTATTTACATTTCACCTCTATGGGGTATTGATCTTATTGAACTGCGTGATTCACTTGCCGGGCAAGGTTATCTTACAGATTTATATCCTTTAATTGATTCAGACCCGTTATTTAAACGAGAGGATTTCTTTCCACGTATTCTAAAAGGTTATGAAGATAAAAGCGGAAGGCTTTTACATATTGGTAATAGACTAGAAATATCAACTATGATTTATACTGCCCCGGTATTACAAACAGTTTATTGGACAATTGATAGTTTTCTTTCATTAATGGAAAACAATGTTAAAAATGGAATAATAGCTCCTCTTGATACAGATTTGACAGGTATACATTTTCTCATGACATTGCTTGACTTATTGAGTAGTGAGTTTATTGATTATGATACTGGAAAGTGTACCTTTGATAATGAAATGTTTATACGCTTGCTCGAGTTAACAGCTACTATTCCAGACATTGTAGATATATACGAGCATACTTTGTATAACCCAAGCTTGCATAGAATGTGGAATGGTGAACAAACAGTCGACTTAGTTTTTCTTTATTTACTTGGTGGTTGGGTTGTTGAAGCACTTCATGGTGAAACAGGGGTGAATCCTAATAATAGTTATAGATATATTGGACTTCCAAGTAATATAGGAAGCAGTCATAACGCAAGAATTGTTCATACATATAGTATTTTTGAACACAGTAAACATAAAGATGCTGCCTGGAATTTTATACGAGAGAGTTTTTTGCTTGATTTTGAACTTGAATCCGTATGGGGAGGTCTACTCACCTTACATATAGATACTTTTGAAAAAAACTTAACCTCTACTAATATTTCTAATCAGGCAAAAGATATGTTTCGTAATATTGTAAATAAAGCAACAGTACAAAAACCACTAAGTAATACAATAAAAATGATTGTAGAAGAAGAAGTAGATGCCTTCCTACGAGGTCACCGTTCAGCAGCCGACGTCGCAAGAATCATCCAAAGCCGTGTATCAATATACCTATCCGAACGTAGTTAGAACAAAATAACAAAAAGAACACAAGTGAACCGTCCACCTGTGTTCCAACTCAGTGTTAAAAACAGTAAGAATCAAACTCATATAATTCAAATGTGTTCATCTCATTTATAGTATCTTAGCGTTTATTAAGGATTTTTGTATATACCTAATTCTTTATGAAAATTATGTAATGTTGAAAACTTATATAATCTATCAATATTTTCACGTTTCTTAACTGCTGTTTTAACATATCCATCAACATATTTAATGAAAAGAGCTTCAATTGTCATTATATCATTAGTTATCTTTTTCATTTGACTAGATGCTATCTCAACGACTGTGAGAGGTAGTATATATAAATCGTTATTAATGATAAGTGCTTTTCTAAAATCTAAACCAGCATTAGGTCTGGTTGAACTAGGTAGAGAATAGCCAATGTTTCCAATTGTTAAATCTATGTGTTGCCGTAATGGAATATAAAACTGATTTCCTTTATACTTTAGGCTAATAAATATGTAGCATCTAGTTGATTGTTTAATTAAATCGTTTGGATCTAGCATTTCTACGAAAGCAGAATTATCAATAAAATATTGTTCCTTTACGAAAACAATGTTAGATGACATAAACACACCTCATTAAATCTAAAGGGAAACACCTATAGGCGATTCCCTGTGGTTACCATTTTTCGGTTTTTTATTAGCCAGGTCTACCGACAAATCCCTCAACTTTATTCGGTTTTTTATTAGCCAGGTATCCCGATAAATCCCTCAACAAATTAATTATGACATACTGTTATAATGCTGTCAATTACTTTATCGTATTTTTTATAAAAATTTAAATCAAATTTAAATCAAAAGTTCAATTTTACATCTTGATAACAGTTTTATGACAACTTCAAAATATTTATATGTCATTATTCTATTAATACATCATGTTTTGTTACTAAAAGTTTAATAGAAAGGCATATTTGTCTAATGAAAAAATTACACAAATTTATGGGAATAGATACATTCAGGTTCTTTTGTGCATTGGTAGTTGTGGGTATTCATACATATCCATTGTCATATATAAATCAAGAACTCAATTTTGTGATTTTTCATATATTTGCACGTATAGCTGTCCCGTTTTTCCTTATGGCAACAGGGTACTTTGTTATTCCGAAATATATTTATAACAAAGAAAAGAAAGTGAAATTCCCGGTTGGATTTTTCAAAAAAACCATCTTGATTTATAGTATAGCTACAATACTATATCTACCTGTCAGTATATATGCAGGTTATTTCTCTTCTGGAAATATTGTCGTAAATATACTCAGAAATTTGATGTTTGACGGGGTGTTTTATCATCTTTGGTATCTACCTGCATCTATAATCGGTATGGTTATTATATATTTGTTAGCTCGTGTTTTAAATATTAAAATGGTACTGGGTCTATCAATTATTTTATACATTTTCGGTTTACTTGGAGACAGTTATTATGGAGTAATAAAAGATATGCCAGTAATAAACACTTTGTATAATGCTGGTTTTCAATTCTTTTCATATACTCGTAACGGTATATTTTTTGCACCTGTATTTCTTATTTTGGGAGCTTGGATTGCAAATGTAAAGGTAAACAAAAATTTAGTTTTTAATATTATTGGTTTTACATTATCGATGCTTTTTATGTTGACAGAAGGAGTTTTACTACATTTAAGCGAAACTGCTCGTCATGATAGCATGTACATATTTTTGTTACCTTGTATGTACTTCATGTTTAATGTTTTATTGCAATGTCGGGGAGGTGTACGTCCTATACTGAGAGAAGTATCTATGTATATTTACATAATGCATCCAATATTGATTGTTATTATTCGCGGTGTTGTCAGAATAATGGGTTTTGGTGATTTATTTGTCAGTAACAATATTATACATTTTATAACTGTGAGTTTATTAAGCATCTTACTTTCAACAGTAATAATAAAAGCATACGAAGCTGTAAAACCTGACATTCGTATATAAACCCTACTCCACCTTACTCCAGTCGTTTAAGGTCTTACCGTCTTTATCCTTTAAGCTAATCCAAGTGTTTTCTCCACCGTAACGCAGAAAGATACCAAGCTCATTTGGTGACGGGAAAATTATATCCTCTGTTGTAACATCGTTTTTGATTTTATCGGCATGGTCTGCTCTTAAAGCTTTTCCAACTTTTGCAGAAAAGTTTATTGTACCGTCTTTATTAAGCTGCGGGTCAGGTGTAAGCTTAGCACCTGCTTTTAATAGTAACTCTTTCCGCTTTTGCCAAAAGACTTTACCAAAACTACCCCAATCAGAAAAAGTAAATTCAATCTCACTAATCTCTTTGCTCCATTTATGCGTATCTTTCATAATTGTACCCGTTCCTTTCCAAAAAATAATTCTCATTATAACAAGAAAAGCATATAAAGTAAAAATAATCCTTGACAATCGTTGCTCCTTAGTGGTATCATCAAACTCCAAATAGAAGCAGAACGGCATCCCCGTCCTCACCCTGCCACAAATTGTGCGCTGCGGTTAATAGAAAATAATCAGCTAAAAGCTGTTGTTTTGTAGGCGGATGCAATAGTGTCCGCCTTATTCTGTACAAAAACAAACACAAATTAGTATAGGAGGTGCTTTGATATAAGTAACATTAACTATCAAATTAATGAAGAGATTACCGACAACGAGGTACGAATGATTGACGAAGATGGTGCACAGCTTGGTATAATGACGATACAAGAAGCTATGCGAATAGCTATTGACAAGGACCTCGACCTCGTAAAAATCGCACCCACATCAAAACCACCTGTTTGTAAGATAATGGATTACGGAAAATACCGTTATGAGCAAGCAAAGCGTGTAAAAGATGTGCGGCGTCACCAACATGTAGTAGAAGTCAAAGAAATCCGCATGTCACCAAGCATTGGGATTAACGACTTTAACACTAAACTCAGAAACGGTTTAAAGTTCTTAAGAGAAGGTGACCGTCTAAAGGTCACAATACGTTTCAGAGGCAGAGAAATGGCTCACACAGATATTGGCGAAAAACTTCTTAAAAAATTCGCTGATGAATGTGCCGAGTTTGGTAATGTTGACAAAAATCCAAAACTTGATGGTAGATTTATGTCAATGTTTCTAACACCAAAGCAAATAAAAGGCGAGGGTTCAAAAGAGCCAAAAGCACCAAAGAGCGAACCCGGGCAAATCAAAGCGGAAGCTAAGAAGGTAACAAAAAAGGAGACAATTAACGATGCCGAAGATTAAGACACACAGTGGGTCTAAGAAACGATTTAGTCTCACGAAGTTAGGAAGGGTTAAGCGTGCAAAAGCGTACAAAAACCACATCCTAAACAAGAAATCGACCAAACGCAAGAGAAGACTACGAAAAGGCGGATACGCCGACGTATCAAATGAAGCTGTGAT
>JAITFS010000128.1 GCA_031281195.1 Oscillospiraceae bacterium | reverse complement strand
ATGTTGTCGCCAATGATAATTGTCTCGTTAAGCTTCCTAGACAGTACCAGCATCGTCATCACTCTCCTCTCTTGCGACAGTGTCGCAAATTTCTTGGAAGACGGGAGCGCGAACATTGTATTCTGAACCTGTAAGAACAATTTGTTTTGCATTTCCTGTTGTTGTGTTGATGATAATTGGTGCAGCAAGATTTACTGTCATTCCTTTTATATCATCAGGAATAACAACAACACTTACAACATGAAGCTCATCGGGGTTATTTAATTCCAGATGTTTAACATCAGACTCGTCAATGTCAAACACATAGTCCGGTAGCACGGAGAATGTATCGAGCACCGGAAGGCATATTCCTGTATCTTCTGTGGATTGCAACCAAACTAACGGATAACTTTCCTCAAACTGCAAAAGTGCATAACTTTTGTACTGTTCAAGTCCGGGAACTCCATCGCTAAATATGATGATTTTATCCTCGTCAACATTTACAATCCCAAATCGTAGGGTATCTATTTGCATGATTTTCCTCCTAATGCGAAACTTGTTGTGTTTATTCGAGACTTTCTTCGTTATATGATAACACAACTATATTGCGTGGTCAATATATCTTCCTGCATTTGGTATCATTTCTTCAACCATCACACGAAAATATGGTTGTTCACGCAAAAATACTTCGACGGAATGTTTTGGGTCTACTGACATATCCGGCATATAATCACCGCTAAAATCTATCACAACACTGTGTTTTGACCAGTTTATCCGCATGTGACCTTTGTCCCACGTAACCTCCGGCGAGGATTGCGGCATAAGTCCAATATTATATTCTTTTGTACCAAGGCGTGCCATAGTTTTATTTTTTGCCAGTTGTGGAATGGCTTTATCGGCTGGCAATTTTGGATTTGCTAAAAAATTGCCATCATTTTTTGCTGTGGCCGCAGCTTGTAATGCAGCTTGTCTGCCTTTGTTACGAAAGGTTTTTGCAAGCTCTCCGGTTGATTTTAAACCTGATTCGTTATTTATCTTTTGGCGATTGACCTTAAATGTTGGTGCTTTTTTGTCGATGCTCATTTTTGGACGTTCGCTTTTTATGCTGATGTTCTTTCTAGGCAACGAAATATTCAGCCTTGCAGATGTAGTTCTCACTCCAATTTGTGCAAGCTGTTGATCAATGTTTAGCTTTAATAATGACATAGTAGCGACAGTCCTTTCACCTTAACTATGACGACGTGTTTTATAAAAACACAACAGCCTATTGATAGTCCTTTATCATCGGCATCTATAGGCTGTTAATTATACACTATAAGGTGGTGTATGTCAAACAAATAAGAGCAATATTTATCTTAAAAAATCCATAAGTGAGGGTTGAATAATCCTTGCGCCTGCGGAAAGTGCGGCTTGGTATACAGTTTCTGACATTCTCAGGTACATAATAACCTCTGCTAAGTTGGCATCCTCTGCATCTGAACGCATATTTTCGTAGTTGAGATTATCCTGCTCATACCTTGCTTCCAAAAGCTCTAAGCGTCTTTGCCTACCACCAATTTCAGCGGTTTTTACGAGCAAATGATTTTGTGAATCTTGTACCAGTTTAATTAACTTTGTAAGTGTATCTGTGGTTTCGGGGTCTACGTTGTTTTCAATGTCACCATTTATTGCTAGATGCACCTCATCAAGTAAACTAAATGTGTTTCTTATGATAAAGTTTCCGCTATCATCTCTGGTTGTGAAGAAAATAATATCAAGGCCATTTACTGTAACAGGCATTGATATACCGGGGCCGACATCAAAGTTTATAACATCATTCATAAGCTGGTGCATCATTAAGAGGCTATCTTTGTCAATATCAGGGAAAACTGCTTGGAAGTCAGCGAAACCACCTGGATACAAAGGATTTCCGCTCTCATCTGTCATTCTTAAGACTGCCGCATCAAATGCTGCATCAATTTGAGCATCATCCATACCTGTAAGATTTATGTTAAATAAACCAGAGGGCATACCGTCAAATATAGATGTATTAAAGCCGTTAAATAGTAAGTTGCCACTGGAATCAAGTGTAAATGGTTTTATTGTCGGGTCGCGACCTTCGGCATGGTCACCCGGTGTGTTATATCCTGCAAACACGAATCTATCACCATATGATGCGTTTAGTGTATCAAGATAATGGTCACGAAGCTGGCTTACCATCATTGCAACGTTTCTTTTATCTTCCGCTGTTTTTACGCTTCCTGCACTAACGAGTTCTTCATAGACATTTCCAAGAACCTTTTGAAGCTCCATAATACCTGCTTCACCTTGTGTAAGCCATGTTTGCGCAGTGCTTACACTGCTTTGAAAATGCGACAAACGAGCCAGTTTATTACGCGCTGCCTGTCCATATATAAGAGCAGACGGGTCATCACTTATATGTCCATACTTTCTGCCTGTAGAAAGTTGGTTTTGCAACCTGTCCATATTGCTCAGATTTAAGCTCAAGTTGCCTAAGAGCTGATTTGTTAACATTTGATTTGTTACTCTACTTACCATTGTTATATCCTCCTATTACAGTCCGACTCTTCCGGTACCGTTTATTAGTCTGTCAAGCATATCGTCCATTACAGTTATTACACGAGAAGCACCGCTGTAAGCGTGTTGGTATTTTACGAGACTTACCATTTCTTCGTCGAGTGAAACACCCGCAATTGCTGTTCTTTGGTTATTTGCTGCAAGAGTTAAAAGTCTTGCTGTTTCTGCCATTTGCTCTGCTGTGTGAAGTGTGTTTGCTAAGTCAAAACGTATGACTGTACCATAATCGTCAAATCCACCAATATCTCTTTCTTGACCGTTTACCATGATTCTGATATTTGTTTTTGTAAAGATTTGATAAAGTCTGTTTATATTTTCGTTATTACCGGCTTGTAATTCTTCCGAATCGCCTTCACCGGCTCTGCCAATACGCTCTGAAGATGCTGCTATGTTAAATGCATTGTCAATTATTCTTTGATC
>JAITFS010000124.1 GCA_031281195.1 Oscillospiraceae bacterium | reverse complement strand
ATCATGGCATGTAGTAGTTGCGACAGTGCATTACAGCACGAAAACCACAAAAAAAATATTCTTGAAATCATATATGACTTTCTTTCAAGTCTAATAATCACAATCATTGGTGGTGTATTCCTTGCGACCGGACTTACCTTTAGACTTGTTGGTATTGAAAGTCCTGTTGACCCTGCTTGGGTGACAGTGGTTTTATGCGGATATCCGCTGCTTTACTCTGCTATTTATCGAATTATATGGGGTAAAGGTTTGCGAAAAATAACATCAGCACTTCTTATCTCAATCGCAATGATAGCTGCAATTTATCTTGGTGAATTCTTTGCGGCAGGGCAGGTCGCTTTTATCATGGCAATTGGTGGTGTGCTTGAGGATAAAACTATTGAGCGGGCAAAAAAAGGAATCGGACGTTTAATTAGTCTCGTACCGCAGCAAGGTCGTGTTATCAGCGACGGAACAGAAACAATGCTGGATATTGAAAACATCAAACCTGATGATATATTGCGTGTTTTACCCGGTGAAGCTATCCCAATTGATGGTGAAATTATTTCAGGGAACACTTCTATTGATCAATCTATCGTAACCGGCGAGTCATTACCTGTTGATAAAACCATTGGTGACAGCGTTTTTTGCGGAACAATCAACCGTTTTGGTTCAATTGATATCCGTGCGACAAATATAGGTAAAGATTCATCACTGCAAAAGCTAATCCGACTGGTTGAAGAAGCTGAGGAAAACAAAGCTCCCACGCAGCTTATTGTTGATAAATGGGCAGTGTGGCTTGTACCTCTTGCGTTATTACTTGCTATTGGTACATATTTTGTAACTCGTATGATACTAGGTGAGCATGATATTGCGATAACAAGAGCTTTAACTGTGGCTATAGTTTTCTGTCCGTGTGCTCTTGCTCTTGCAACTCCAACTTCAATAATGGCTGCTATTGGTCAAGCTGCAAAAAATGGTGTTATCATCAAATCCGGCGAAGCATTAGAAAATATGGGTAAAGTAAATGCTATTGTTTTTGATAAAACCGGAACTTTAACTTATGGTAAGCTTGTTGTCAGTGATATTACACTGTTTGTTGATACATTATCTCAAGACGATTTGCTATCTCTTGCGGCTTCTGTTGAGGTACATTCGGAGCATCCGCTGGGTAAAGCAATAGTATCTTACGCTAATGAAGCTTCGTCAAAAATAACCTCTGTAGAAAACTTTGTAATGTTACCCGGCAAAGGTGTTAGTGCTGTTGTTGACGGCAAAAAAATTCTTTGTGGAAATCCAGTCTTTTTGCAAGAGAATAACATAGTGTTAAGCTCTGAAATTGATAAGGCTTTAGATAATCTACGCTCGCAGGGCAAAGCGACAATCCTTGTAGCTAGTGGTGATATTTGTGTTGGTGTTATTTCACTTTCTGATGTACTCAGAGAATCTGCCGCTCCAATGGTTAATGAGCTGAAAGTGATGCATACAGATACAACCTTACTCACAGGTGACAACGAGCAGACAGCTAAATATTTTGCAAAACAAGCAGGCATCGACTCAATCCACGCAGGGCTTTTACCTGCTCAAAAGGTTGAACAGATAAAGGAGTTACAAAGCAAGGGTCTTCGTGTTTGTATGATTGGCGACGGGGTAAATGATGCTCCTGCATTAAAGACTGCTGACGTAGGTGTCGCAATGGGTGCAATGGGTAGCGATATTGCAATTGAGGCTTCTGATATTGCTCTGATGGGTGATGACATAAGCAAAATACCTTACCTAAAGCGTTTGTCAAACGCAACAGTAAAACTAATTGTTGCAAATATTTCAATTTCTATAGTGTTTAACATTGCCGCTATAATTCTATCAATGATGGGTGTACTAAACCCAGTAACCGGTGCGCTCGCTCACAACGCCGGTTCCATCGCAGTCGTCCTAAACGCCGCGTTGTTGTACGATAGGAAGTATTAGGTGGGTGTTTATGTTTAAAACAATTATAATACTTTTGTTATTATTAACAATGTTTTTATTCTCTGTGCAGTGCGACAGAGATTTAACCGATTCTTTAGAGTATAATCATCTCTTTCTTGAAGATCTTGATTATATGCAGAATTTGCTTGAAGAAAACTTTCCGTTTTATGGAGTGGTATATAGAAAAAATGGAGTTGATATCGACAGCATATTTGATAACTTACGAACAACTTTGTACGAAACTAACGATATGTCAGAGGCTGAGTTTAATAATCTTCTGATTGAATCTTTTAGACCATTAGTAGGCTCTGCTCACTTTAATATTAGTTGTAAATTTCACGAAGAACACAATAATGAAGTGCCACCTTTTGTTACATCGATGATTGAGCAATATAAAACAGACCCACACACTCTGATGCAACACATATCCTCTATTTTTGGAGAAGATCTGGCAGATGCCTTTATAATAGCTCTGCAGGACGAAAATATTAGTGATATACTAGAACTCTATGAACTATCTTTTACAATAATTGAATCGCGCGATAACCTATTCACAGAAATTATTGAAGATCAAAGAATCGCCTATATGTCAATTAATAGTTTTTTTGTTAGCAATGCTCAAATGTTTATCGATGAGCAAAAAATACATAGCTTTTTTGAGGAAATACAAAACTACGAACATCTTATTATCGACTTAAGAAACAACGGTGGGGGTTGGTTCGATTATGGTTTAAAGTTGTTACTAGAACCGCTTGCTAACGATACCTATTACATTGATGCGTTCGTTTTTATTAAAGATGGTAGCTATGCCACAGCCGTTGCACCACCGGA
>JAITFS010000089.1 GCA_031281195.1 Oscillospiraceae bacterium | reverse complement strand
ATAAATGATTTCACTTGTACACTCTTAAAGGTGCTTTCCCGTTGTTTCCCTAAAATGTAGTATTGCCGATAACTTGTCCCTTGACGCGATTACGAATCTGAGTTACTCTAATCACAAGGTTAATAGATGGGAACGCATTTACTCTGACCGAAGAATCGGATTTTTGCTTCCTCTAGCGTTAGCGTGTATTTATTTGATGTTGATTACAGTTTTTATGACCTTATTAAATGAATTTAGAGTAAATGCAACCGAGTTTTGCCAAACTAAATGCAATCATTTAATTTTTCGTTACACTTACTATGACAAAATTGTACTTACTTTGACCGCCTACCCTTATGGTATAAATTAGGTTATCAACAGGGTAAGCATATTAATTACTCCCTCAACTGCGTAAGTTACTCCGTCTATCGGCACGGATAAGTATTTTTTTGTTAAAATTAATTCATATCAAGCGGCGTGGCATTACGGCAATAATTTATAGTATTTCCCGCTCCATGATTGTTCAAAAACGAACCCAAGCTGATTATAACGGTGGGTGTAAATAAAGGAGATATAGATGAGCAATAAAAAGTTAATTTTACTCTTTGTAACGATTGTATTACTTTGTTTTCCGGCAATTATAGTTCAAGCGTCTGAAAATTCAAACTCGCTTTCAACGCCCTCCGGTATACCGTTATCCGAATTAGAACAATTTATAGACGAGTTTATGAATGAATTTATAGGAACTTCTGTTGCAGGGGCTTCTGTTGTAATAGTAGAAAACGAAAGTATATTTTATCATGGATCATTTGGTTATGCAGATATGGAAGCGGGGATATTGGTTGACACAGATACGGTTTTTGAGTGGGGTTCGATAGGTAAGCTGTTTGTTTGGGTAAGTGCTATGCAGCTTGCAGAACAAGGCAGATTAAATTTAAATACTGATATACGCGAATATCTGCCGGAAGGTTTTCTTAAAAAATTACAATTTGATACACCCATTACAATGTATCATCTTATGAACCATAATGCCGGATGGGGTGTGCGAACGACTGATTTAATGGTGTTTTCTTCAGATGATGTTGTAAGCCTTGATGAAGCGTTACGACGCTTTGAACCTAAACAATTTTTTGAACCGGGAACTATTGTTGCCTATTCTAATTATGGCGTTGCAGTAGCAGGATATATAATAGAATGTATCACAGGTCAGCCTTTTTACGAATATGTAAGAGAAAATATCTTTGTACCACTTGGCATGAATTATACTACTGCACATCCCTATCAAGCAGATAATTCAACTGTAGCCGAAAGGCGCGGTAATATTCGAGGGCATGAACAAATTGACGGAATAGCATCCCCCACAGGATTTGACCGCGTATTTACGTCGCTTTATCCGGCAGGGGGTGCAATAGGCACTTCGGCTGATATGGCAAAATTTACAATCGCATTGCTTGATAACAGTGAAACAAACCCTCTTTTCAAATATCCCGAAACACGTTTGACGATGTTTACCAACAGTTTTGAAATTGCGCGACATTTTCCCGGTATCACGCATGGATTTTGGGAAGGTTTTTATGCGGAGCGAACTCTTGGGCATATGGGAACATTACCAACATTTACATCAAATTTAAGGTTCTCAACCGAAAGTAATTTTGGTCTTATTGTGTTGACCAATGGGGGAAGCCATGAACTTGACGGGAGGCTTGCGAGCGCATTATTTGGAGATTTTGTACCGGAAGAATATGTTGGTACATTACCAAGTGTTCGCAATCTTAATAATATTGAGAGTAGCTTTTTTTCAACAGCAACAGCGACTACCGGTTTCGCAAGACTATTACTTTCAGCCCCGGCAAATATCCTAAAAATTGTTGATGATAATACGATAAATTTAATGGGATTTGATTTTATACAAATAACCCCCTTTATTTTTTACGGCACATATCAAGACATGGGGGCGTTTGCTTACCTTTCTGCAGAAGATGATATGATTACAAAAGTAACTATCTATCAATCGGGAAGAGCACCTGCGGATTTTATACCTATATCGGGGTTTGATTTATTTGGATTTTATTTAAGCGTCATTTTCCTTGCCATCAGCTTATCATTTATGATAACTGCTGCAATCATTGGTATTATAAGTATATTAAGAGGAAGAAAAATGGACATACCTGTACCTTTGGCTAAAAAGTTGACTAATGCGTTAAATATTTTCGGCATAATAGTATTTATCAACTATCTTATTATGCTATCAAGATTACCTATTGTGACACAAAGCGAATTATTGCCGAATTTTATTATTAACATAGCATACATGGTTTTTGCACCAATCTGTATCGGTTTTATATTTGCAAACATGAAAAAACATGAATCTTCAAAAAAGAGCAAGCTATTATATATATCTTCATGTGTTATTTCAATTATCTTAATTATTTTGATGATTGTATGGGATATGTATAAATAATGTGTTTTACAATATTAATGAAAAAATTTGTTACGTTAGGGAGAGATTAATTATGAAGTCGAAAAAAGGCTTTAAGCTTAGTCAGGTTATCGTGTGTTTTATGATGTTGTTGGCTGGTTTTGGAGTCGGTATAAATGTCGGCAGTCAACTCTTCACAGAAAGACCTGATTTTATTACAACGATTATACTGGGAATAGTGGTACTTGGTTGCATTTTAATACCTTATGTTAATAAAAAAGAACCGGAGAATAAAGAGTAGTTTGGTAGTGGATATTATGGTATTGTCCAAGTTGTAAAGATTTTAAGGCGAAAATATTTTGCGAGGGGGTGCAAGGGGTGTATTTATGAATCCATATTGGACATTTAACCAAAAATCATGCCGATAATATCGGCGGATACAAATTTAAGGAGATGGAAAATGAAAAAGAAAATATTAATTGCAATCATAATTATGGCTGCGCTTGTGATTATCGGCATAGTTGCCGCATTGGCGATCTTTGTTTTTAATAATTTTGACCGTGAGGGTATTGCCGTTAATTCGGGAACATTCACCACATCAAGCGGCACAGGTTTTACTTTCGGAGTTCAAGCGGGAGCGCGTGGTGGGATTTCTAATGTGTCAAACAACACATGGAGGGCTAATCCAAGCAGAGCTAACGGTAATAGCAGAGTAGACTATACCTTTACTGCCGCTAATCTTGAAGCAATGACCGTGAGAAGCACAAACTCTGAGGGAAGAATATCAATCACATTTATACAAGACGATATAGAAATAACCTTCGACATCACCGGAGAATTTCATGAGAACATAGACATGAGTGGTTTTGAACCGGGGCGTATTAGGCTTCGCTTAGAGTTTGAAAATGCAGAAAATGTTGATACGCTAATAAGTTGGCAGTAAACGTATATAAAGGATTATCCGGAAGGATAAAAAGAGAAAATTTCTGAAACACATCAAACAGCAGGTAGACATGAAAAAAAAGTATAATAATATTTTAGACAAATTTGTTCAATGGGGACAAGCGTGTGATACATTAAAAGCTGCATTAATAATAGGTTCACAGGTTAGAAAAGAACACGTAGCGGACGATTATTCAGATCTTGATTTAGTAATGATTGTTGATGACCATGAACCTTTTATTACATCTAAACAATGGCTTGAAGATTTTGGAACGCTCCATATCTCACATTATGTAAACATCAATACCGGGGGATGGAATAATTGGGCATGGCGAACTGTCTATGATGATGTTTTAGATATTGATTTCGCTATTGTTCCTATAAAAGAAATAAA
>JAITFS010000005.1 GCA_031281195.1 Oscillospiraceae bacterium | reverse complement strand
TTTGAGTTTCCCCATTTTATAGGATTGAAGTTGGTTCAAACAGATGCAGCAGTAGAGTAGATTGACATTTCTGAAATGAAAAAGTTAAATTTAAATAATGACGTTTGTTTCCTCTTAGCCGCCCTTCGCTATGCGAACCCCGGCACCCCGCCCGAGTACCCACAAAGATTGTGCATAAATTCAATTAAGAAAGACATAAAAAGTGCGAAAGCACGAATAATGTGGATAACTACTTTACAAATAAGAAGAACACTTGAAAATAACCTAAAAAGAGTGTAAAACCTCAGGTGATATGATATACTTGAATTGCTAAAAACCAGTAATATCAATGAATCGGAGGTTTCACACTATGACTCATTATAGCACATTGTCTAGCAATCTGAAAAGAGGAATAATCAGATTTTCAGAAACAATTTCTAGCAAATTTTCAAGACCACAAGTTAAATTCATATCGCAGATGATATATGGTATGATTGCAGCACAGAGTTGTCATCTATCCAAGATTGCTAGGTCTTTAGATGAAAGGATAAGCTTGAAGAAAACAATAGACCGATTATCAAGAAATTTGAACGAATTTCACAATAGAGATAAACTCATGCATGATTATGTAAATAAAATCAAAAGTTGTCTTACAGACAGAACAGTATTACTTATTGATGGTGGCGACATCACAAAAGCTTGTAGCCCTAAGATGGAATATATTAGTAGAGTAAGGGATGGTAGCACAGGAAATTATGGAAATGGATACTTTACCCTCAGTGTCACGGCACTCACCCCCGAGAAGAAGATGCCAATAGGAGTTTACACAAATGTATATTCAGCATCAGAGCCTGGGTTTATCAGCGAAGATGCTGAGGTTCTTAAATCCCTGAAATTCATAGGTCGTCTTTTCAATAAGAGTTGTATACGAGCATTTGACCGAGGTTACGATGCAAATATCTATTATGAATATCTGCTAAAACATAAGGAGACGTTTATTATCAGAGCGAAGAAAAACCGGGATGTAATTTATCAAGGGAAAAGAATAAATATATTGGAACTAGCAAATAAGTTTAAGGGGAAATACAATCTACCTTTTAACAAAAGAAGCGGAGTTGAGTCAGAGTGTAAAGTATCTATAGTACCGATAAACTTACCGTGTATGCCAACTTCAGAATTAAATCTAGTAATATGCCGAGGTTTAGGCAAGATACCATTAATGTTGATAAGCAATCTAAAGAGTGAAGACAACCGTTTAGGCTTGGCAGTAACGAAGGTATATCTAATGCGTTGGCGAATAGAGGAATATTACGGATTTAAGAAACAACAATTTGGTTTGGAAGGTCTACGAGTACGCTCACTTAACTCGATACGCAATCTGAATATGTTGCTCATGTTAGCAATAGGTTATATAGGTTACATGAGTGCCAAAGGAGATGGGAAGAGGTGTGTATTGGAATTGATAGAGATATCAAAACGAGTCAAGGGGATACCAAAATTTTTCTACTACGCACTAGCCGATGGTATTTTTACAGTATTTATGCGAAGTAAGCTTGGTATATGTGATATGTTAAAGAAAAAGCGACGTTGTGGTCAGTTTAGTTTATTCCCAGAGCCATATTTTTCCACTGCTTAACATGAAAATTATAGCAATAAACAATAATCGGGTGGGATGCCGGGGTGCATCAGCGGGGCGGCTAAGAGCAAACAAACAAAATCTCATGAAAAAATGGGGAAACTCAAAAGCACTATTTTTGAGTTACCCCAAAATTCATCAATAGAAACATATCAAACAACTGCAATACAAGAGCTAATCGATAGTAGAAACTTAAAAATATGTTTAAGTTTTTTAAAGAGCCGTCCTGCCACTGTAGTGGCATAAACTCCATGTGGGCAAGTTCACAAATAATGTTGATAATAAACACACATGGAGTTTAATGTGCATAGCACATTGACGGCTCATTAAGTCAATATGAGCCATATTGTGGATAACTATTTCACAAATCATACGACAGAGAGTATTAGCTAAAAAGAGTGCAAAACCTAACGAAATATGATATACTTGAGTCATCACAAAACGAGCAGTATCAATATATCGGAGGTTTTACACTATGTCACATTATAGCACACTATCAAACAATTTGAAAACAAATATTTTACGTTTTTCAAGATCAATTTCCACAGGGTTATCTATACCACAGTTTAAGTTCATCTTTCAAATGATGTACGGGTTGTTATGTTCTCAAAGTTGTCATTTATCTAACATAGCCAGATCGCTTAATGAAACTGTCCTTCTAAAGAAAACAATAGAACGCTTATCAAGAAATATGTCAGAGTTTTCAAATAGTAAAAAGCTCTTAAATAACTATGTTAAGCGTGTAAGAAGCAGATTGAGTAAAACTACAATCCTGCTAGTAGATGACAGCGATATAACAAAACCATGTAGTATAAAAATGGAAGGTTTACAACTAATCCGTGATGGCAGTACAGGTGGATATGGGGTAGGATATCATACACTGGCAGTAACAGCACTTACCCCTACTCATAAATCACCGATTGGCATATACACAAGGGTATATTCTGCTACAGAAGCTACTTTTGTCAGTGCAACTCAAGAGACATTGAAAGCACTTGAGTTTATTAGAAAACACTTTAGCAGAAACTGTGTTCGTGCGTTTGACCGTGGTTATGATGCAAATATATTCTTTGAAGATATGATAGATAAAAAAGAGAAGTTTGTGATAAGAGTTAACAATAAAAGAAAAGTAAAATACAAGGATAACCCAATAAATATCTATGAGTTATCAAAACGATTTAAAGGTAAATTCGTGTTAAAGTTTAAGAAACGAAATGGAGTAAAGGTGGATTGTAAAATATCAATTGTTCCAATTAGGTTATCTTTTCGACCGGAAGCTGACTTGAACTTGGTCATTTGTCATGGTTTTGGTAAAAAACCTTTGTTATTGATAACTAACATGAAAAGTGATGATGACCAAATTGCTGTTACTATTACTAAAGTATATCTACTGCGTTGGAGAATAGAGGAGTTTTATAGATTTAAGAAACAACAGTTTGGTTTTGAAGATTTTCGTGTACGTTCGCTTAATTCTATTCGTAACCTCGATTTAATTCTTACTATTGCTATCGGATATATTGGTTTGATGAGTGAGCAGGTTGATGATAAACGATTGGTTATGGAGCTTATCTATATATCAAAACGTATTTTTGATACTCCTAAGTTTATGTTCTATGCTATTGCTGATGGTATGTATGACTTGTTTGCTCGCTCGAAAAAAGGTGTCTCTTACTTACTCATATCTAAACCTAACAACTACCAGTTTTCCCTTTTCCGGAATCCTATCTTTGACATTCCTTGAAAAATGGGGAAACTCAAAAGCACTATTAGATTGTTATTGTATAATGTTTATGGTAATATGGTTTGCATGAAATAAAAGAGTTGATAAATCAAATGTAGGAGCGACCGTCCCTGGTCGCCCGTGAAAAACTACGGAGAACCTTAACATGTCAAAAAAAGCATTAATTACAGGAATAACCGGGCAGGATGGTTCATTTATGGCAGAACTACTTCTTGACAAGGGGTATGATGTATATGGAGTTGTCCGGCGTAAAGCAGTCTTAAACTATGGAAACGTTGAGCATATAAAAGACTCTATTAATTTTGTAAATGCAGATATGACAGATATTGTCAGCCTCATTGGAGCGATGAAAACATCAAAGGCTGATGAAGTATATAACATTGCAGGGCAAAGCTTTGTTGCGACAAGCTGGGAGCAACCTATTGTTACCACAGAGATTAATGCTGTTGGAGTGTTAAACATGCTGGAAGCAGTGCGAAAAGTGAACCCGGCAACGAGATTTTATCAAGCATCCACATCAGAAATGTTTGGACATGCACAAGAAGCAAAACAATCTGAAACAACACCATTTTATCCACGAAGCCCTTATGGAGTAGCAAAATTATACGGACATTGGATTACAAAAAATTATCGCGAAAGCTATAATATGTACACATGCTCAGGTATTTTATTTAACCACGAGAGTGAGCGGCGTGGAAAAGAGTTTGTCACACGTAAAATAACTGATGGCGTAGCACGAATCAAGCTTGGTTTGCTCGATTGTTTGGAAATGGGAAATCTCGATGCAAAACGTGATTGGGGACATGCAAAAGACTATGTAAAAGCCATGTGGCTTATGATGCAGCAAGATGAAGCTGACGATTATGTTATTGCAACGGGCGAAACTCGCACGGTGCGTGAGTTTGTCGAAAAAGCTTTTGAATGTGTAGATATAATCATCAAATGGCAAGGAAAAGGTCTTGAAGAAATCGGAGTGTGTAAAACAACAGGGAAAACCTTGGTGCGAGTTGTTCCACAGTATTTCAGACTGGCAGAAGTTGATATTTTACTTGGAAATCCGAAAAAAGCAGAAGAAAAACTCGGATGGAAGCGTGAGATTAGCTTTGATGACCTTGTAAGATGTATGGTAGAAAACGATTTAAAGCTAATCGAAAAAGAATGATAAACTAGTTAAAAAGAAATGGAATATTAGTAAATGATTAGACTTGAGATGAATAAAAAGCAGGAAATTATCCTGGCGATAATAATACTGGTAGCTACACTTGGTTTTTTTGTCATTTATACAGGGATATTTGACCCGCCGCCTCCACCACCCGAACCACCACCACCGCCACCACCAACATTACTGGAAATAATGACAGACCGTCTTGAAGAGCAAAACTCTATTGATGAGGAGCTTCTTAGAATACTACACAGAGGTAATTTCACCTTAGATAACCCTTATATCAAGGTTAATCCTTATGGAACATCACCCCTCACAGCAATAATCATATTTAATACAGACCAACCATCAAAAGCGACTATAAGCATCTCGGGAGCATCAGAAGGAACCGATGTGAGTTTTACATTTAACGGTCATAATACCGATCACATTATCCCTGTTTATGGGCTATATGCAGGTGTGCGAAATATCGTAGAAATTACAGTTGAAGCATTAAATGGTGATATTAGCAGTGAAATGTTTATGATATCCACCGAACATCTACCGGGAGAGCTTCATATAGATAACATAGCTCCAAAAATTTATAACAACCTCGATACCATAACAAGTGGGCTGTTTGTTCATGTAGAAAACATAGTTTCACAAACTTATTACAACAGAGCTTTAGACCCTATGTTTTTCTTCACATATACATACAAAACAGCATTTGATACTGATGGAGTGTTTAGATGGTTTTATAACGAGTTTGAACTGCAAGGTCCGACCTTTTATACTAACAATGGTAATTTTCTAATAACTTATGGTTCGTTTGCAGAAGATAATAAATTACAACTGGAAATAAATCTGCTTGGTAGAATAGTGAAGATTCAGCAGGTAAATGAAGAAGAAATAGAAAACGATGATGAAGACAACGATAATGACGAAGATGAAGACGAAAACAATGAAAACGACGAAGAATACGATGACGACTTTGAACCACCCCCCGGCTCCGGAATGGAACGTTTAAATATACGCGCGTTATATACCTCATCAGCTAATAACTTAGGGATAGATAAACCAGTGCAAATACTTGCACCAGCTAATTAATATGAGTCTTGCTTTTGGAACAGGAGGGCTTCGTGGCATTATGGGCTACGAGCCAAATCAAATAAACGAGGATGTTATAAAACATGTTACACACGCTTTGGCTAAGGTTGTGTTTAGCTATGATTTTCCAAAAAGTGTATGTATTTCTTATGATACACGATTTAACTCAAAGGAATATGCAAATATCGTAAGCGAAGTGCTTTCTACGTATGGAATTACGGTTTATAGCTTTGACAAACCTATGCCAACACCAGCACTAAGCTTTATGATTCGACATAAAAATCTTGGATGGGGTGTTGCAATTACTGCAAGCCACAATCCGCAAGAGTACAATGGTTATAAGGTATACGACCATTATGGAGTGCAGCTCACAGATAAAATGGCTATGGAAATTATGGAAGCCATGAAGGAGTGTTATAAAAATGATATTTTAGACTTCAAACAATCGCACAAAAAAGACGCAATTTTTTTAGATCCTGCTCCATACTTTGAGCAAGTGATAAACTATGTAAATAAACTAAATTGTCAAACAAATTCCATCCCAATTGTATATTCTGCATTATATGGAGCGGGAGCTAATGCAGTGCCTTATGCCCTCAAGGAGCTTGGTTTTGACCCTATTTGTATACAGCAAGCACCTGACGGTTCTTTTGGCGGAATAAAAACACCAAACCCTGAGGAAATGATTGTTTATGAAAAAGCTATAGAAACCGCGATTAAAAATGAAGCGAAACTAATACTTGCAACCGACCCTGATTGTGACCGTGTAGGTGTGATAATAAAAACAAAAGATGGTTTTTTACCTATGAGTGGCAACCAGATTGGTGCGTTACTTATTGACTATCTGGCACAAACACGAGGAGTAAATTCAGGCGACACGGTTATATCAACTATTGTATCAGGGCTTTTGGGTGAAAAGCTTGCAGATGAGTATGGCTTGGAGTTCGTCAGACTACTCACCGGTTTTAAATATATCGGTGAATACGCAGTTCAACTACCAAAGGATAAACAATTTTTCTTCGGATATGAAGAAAGCTACGGTTTTCTTGCAGGAGATGGGGTAAGAGATAAGGATGCAGTAATTGCATCAGCTTTGATAGCAAAAATGACAGCATATTACGATGAAAAGGGATTAACACTGTTTGATAGATTTATAGAATTATCAGAAAAACATGGATATTGTCTGGAAAAATTGCATAGTATAAATATCAACTCAGAAGAACAAAACAAAATAATGCAAAGCTTACGTAACGGTATAGAAATTGATGGATTAATAAATGTCGAAGATTATAAAGAAGGCATAAAATCATTACCAAAAGCTGATGTTATAAAGTTATATTTTGAAAATAACTCGTGGGCAGCTTTTAGACCAAGCGGAACTGAGCCGAAAATGAAGATATATATGGGTGTTAAAGAAGATACTTATGAAAAAGCAGAGATTTCACTAGACTTTTTATGTAAGAATATGCTATTATTAGCAAAGAAATTATAGGAGTTGTTAACTATGTGGATTTGGATTATTTTGCTACTTTTGGTGCCGGCATTAATTGCATTATTACTTTTTGAACGATTTAAAGGATATAGCTATTCTTTGATGAAAAGATTGGCATTACTGTCGATTTTTGCCTTTCTTATCAACATGTTTGTGTATGCAATAATCTGGATTAGAGGATGGCACTATTTCGACTGGAGCGGACTGCCGGAAACAAGCTTGACAGGAACTTTTGTTGTGTTGCAATATATGGTGATGTCTCTTGTGGTTGCAGTGGGTCTTGCGTATGTTCTTAGTTTGGTTCGTATTAAAAAAAGAGAAGAAAACGACGAAACACCAACCGAGGATGATATAAATACTGATTAAATTATCCAAGAATCGGTGAGGAAAACTCTTATAATAAATATGTAAAATATATAAATAATCACAGAAGGGATTATCAATGGCACTAACAACAAAACGCATGGCAATAATTACTGTTATGCTTACTGTGAGTTTTTTTGCAATATTCATTTTCTTACCGGAAAGTGTGGTAGGAGAACGAGGTGACAACCTTTTATTCTTTGCACCAAAAATAGCTTTTCTATCTGTTACTGCTGCAATGGTAACAGTTTTTATACTTGTTTTTATTTTTCGCAGAAAATATATAAGCAGTCAAATATTTGCACTTAATCGTTACAAATATTTATTACGATTAATGATAAAACGCGACTTTGTAACAAAATATCGAAAAAGTATGTTGGGAATAATCTGGTCAATTTTAAATCCGCTTCTTATGATGTTAGTTATGATGTTTGTATTCCAGTATTTGTTTAGATTTTCTGTTGACAATTACCCGGTATATTTTTTAAGCGGCAGATTAATATTTGGTTTCTTTGAAGAATCTACAGCGATGGGTATAAACTCGATTATTAACAACGAAGCGATTATAAAAAAAGTTTATGTACCAAAGTATATTTTCCCTGTTGCACAGGTGACAACATCTTTAGTTAATGTATTTTTTGCGTTTTTGGCATTTATGTTAGTGTTTATAATAACAGGAGCTGATTTTTACTGGACAATGCTTTTAATACCAATTCCAATAATTTACACATTTGTATTTTCTCTTGGGATTGTGATGTTTTTATCCTCGATGGTAGTATTTTTCCGTGATATGCAGTATTTATGGGGCGTGTTTTCAATGATGTTATTTTTTATGACACCTGTAATGTATCCCGTAGAAGGTACTATACCGGAAGCATATATGCCAATATACGGACTAAATCCGATGTTTCATTTTGTGACATATTTCCGTGAATTAGCTTTATGGCACACTGTACCCGATTTGTGGTCTAACATGGTTTGTATCGGGTATGCACTGGCATCATTATGTATCGGTTCGTATGTATTTATGAAAAGACAGGACAGATTTTTATTGTACTTATAGCATTTTTGGGAGCTTAAATTGAGTAATATTGTGATTGAAGTAAATAATGTGTCAATGCGGTTTAATCTTACAAAAGATAAAATAACCGGGTTAAAAGAGTATGTTGTAAAAATGCTAAAGCGGCAGATTGAATACGAGGAGTTTTGGGCATTAAAGAACGTCAGTTTTTCTGTAGAAAAAGGTGAAATATTCGGTGTTGTTGGGTTAAATGGTGCAGGAAAATCAACACTTCTTAAGATTATATCGGGCGTTTTTAAACCTACCAAGGGTTCAATTAAAATGACAGGTGATTTAGTACCATTACTTGAGCTTGGCACAGGATTTGACCCTGAGTTTTCTGCCCGTGACAATATTTATATGAATGGTGCTATGTACGGTCGTTCACCTCGTGAAATGGACGGCATTTTTAACGAAATTATGGATTTTGCCGAGCTTTGGGAGTTTAAAGATGTTACCTTAAAAAACTTTTCTACAGGAATGGCAGCACGTCTTGGGTTTGCCGTCGCAACAAGTGTAAAACCCGATATTTTAATTATTGATGAAATATTTGGTGTTGGCGACTATAAGTTTCAAGAGAAATGCTCAGCACGTATCAAAGGTATGATATCGGGAGGAACAACCGCTCTGCTAGTCTCGCACGACATTGACCTCATTCGGCAGATGTGCAAAAGAGCAATACTTCTCGAAAAAGGTAATGCTGTATGTCTGGGGACTGCTGATGAAGTCGCAGAAATATATGGTGACAGAGGAAGACTGGCAAAAATAATTGATGAACTAAACAAAGAAGAAATACAAAACAAAGATCCTACGTTAATAAGTTCGGAGAAAGTCTCTTAAGAACGAGTTGGAAAGGAATAAAATATTATGAAAATTGCAGTTGCAGGTATCGGTTATGTTGGTCTGTCCTTGGCTGTGTTATTAGCTACAGAGCATGATGTAACAGCCGTTGATGTTGTGCAAAGCAAGGTCGATGCATTAACAAACAAGATATCGCCAATAGGTGACCCTGATATAGAAAAGTATTTAAAAACAAAAGACCTCAGATTAACCGCAACGGTTAATTCTGGAAAAGCTTATGAAAATGCTGACTTTGTGATAGTTGCTGTACCAACTAACTATGATCCTGTGAAAAATTATTTCGATACATCATTGGTTGACTCTGTGATTGCAAATGTTATAGGTGTAAACCCAAATGCTGTTATTGTGATAAAATCAACAATACCTGTTGGTTATACAGAAAGTGCAAAACAAAGACTGGGTACGGATAATTTGATTTTCTCACCTGAGTTTTTACGTGAGGGTAGAGCACTTTACGATAATTTACACCCATCGCGTATCATAATAGGTGAAAAAAGTGAAAGAGCGAAGGTTTTTGCCGACATGCTAATAAGCGCAGCAGAAAAAAAGGATGCTCCGGTTCTTTTTATTAACTCCACAGAAGCAGAAGCAGTTAAACTTTTTGCAAACACATTCCTCGCTTTACGTGTTTCATTCTTTAACGAATTAGATACTTACGCAGAGCTGCACGGGCTTGATACTGCTCAGATAATCGAGGGTGTTTGTTACGACCCGCGTATCGGAAACATGTACAATAATCCATCCTTTGGATATGGTGGTTATTGTTTCCCAAAAGATATAAAGCAAATGATAGCAAACTTTAACAATGTTCCAAACAGTTTAATCAGTGCTATAGCTGAAGCCAACCGCACACGCAAGGACCATATCACGGAGCAGATAATGGCATTAAAACCAAATGTTGTAGGGATTTATCGACTCACAATGAAAGCGGACTCGGATAATTACAGGCAATCATCAGTGCAGGGTGTTATGAAGCGTCTGAGAGGTAATGGCGTAGAGGTTGTGATATATGAGCCGGTGCTTGAAGATGATAAGTTTTTTGGCTCTCGTGTTATACGTGATTTAGATGAGTTTTTCTCGTTATGTGACGTCATAGTAGCAAACAGATACAGCCCCGAGCTAGAAGCCATATCCAACAAAGTCTACACCCGGGACATATTTCGAAGGGATTAATAATGCAATTACCAACTATATCCATAATAATACCCTGTTATAACAGCGAAAAACGATTACCATTATGTTTAAACAGTATAAAATCTCAAACATATCCTCAAGACCTATTAGAGATTATTGTTGTAGATGATGATTCTACAGATAATACGATTAAAATTGCACAAGAATATGGATGCCATGTTGAGCGAAACGGTAAACATAACATTGAACGTGGTAAGAGTATTGGTTTTTGCAAAAGTACCGGTGAATATGTATTTTTTATTGATGATGATAATTTATTACCTCATAATAATTGGTTAGTTGATTTGGTAACCGCAGTAATTGAAGAAAATGCTGTAGGTGGTCAGGCAGCAAGATTTAATTATAGTAAAAAAGATACTCCGGCAAATAGATATGCCGCTATTTTTGGTATAAATGATCCAACAGTTTTTTACTTAAAAAAGCGTGATAAACTCATGGTCACAGAAAAAACATGGGTTCTTCCCGGAGAAGTTATAAGGCAAAATGAAAAGTATTTCGTTGTAAAATTTGATAAAACGAATTTATTAACTATTGGTTCACAAGGATTTTTAATAAAAAAAGATTATCTATTACGCACAACCTATGAGCCATATTTGTATCACATGGACACCAACATGGAGTTAGTTGAGCAGGGCTTTAATACTTATGTAATGTTAAATGATTCAGTGATACATAATCACTCTGATACGGTTTCACATTTTATTAAAAAATTAAAACGTAACATATCGTTGTTTCATTCAGAAAATGAACACAGAAAATACAAATATGACATAAAGAAAACAACGATGCTAAAGCTTGGTTTAATAATGTCAACTATTTTTGTTCCACTCTATGATAGTATTCGCGGATGTACAAAACAACCTGATATAGCATGGTTTCTACATCCGATTATATGCTTCAGAGTAGCATTTATGTATGCTTTAGTAACTATAAAAAACATTAAATCCTAAACGTCGATGCAACAGTAAATTATTTTTTATTCATCTCAAAGCAGCAAGCTAGCGAAATGAGATGAACAAAAAATAATCCACTGTTACATCTCCTACTCTCTATTAATCAACCTATAGCTGATTTCTTTTTATTTTGCCGCTTATTGTTTTTGGCAAACTGTCTCTGAATACTACAATGCGAGGGTATTTGTATGGAGCAGTGTGCGTTTTTACATATTCTTGTATTTCTTTTTTAAGAGCCTCGGATGGTTCTTTGTCTTTTGTCAGTACAATACTGGCTTTCACCACTTGACCTCTTGCTTCATCAGGTTCAGGTGAAACCGCACATTCAAGCACATACGGTAGCTCCATGATAACACTCTCAACCTCAAACGGTCCGATACGATAACCGGAGGATTTGATAAGGTCATCAACTCTACCAACAAAAAACATATAACCTTCTTCGTCAAACCAAGCTGTGTCACCTGTGTGATAAGCACCGTCATACCAGGCAGCGTTTGTTTGCTCCTCGCTTCTGTAATAACCGTTAAAGAGACCGCAGGGGTTATCGCCGGTGGTAAGTATTACAATTTCGCCAACCTCACCGGGACCGACTTTATTACCATCGTTGTCCATGAGTGCAATACTATATAGTGGGCTTGGTTTACCCATTGAGCCTGATTTTGGTGTCATACCAACAAGATTTGCTATCATAAGGGTTGTTTCGGTTTGACCAAAACCCTCCATGATTGATAGTCCTGTGGCTTTCTTAAAGAGATTAAAGACCTCCGGATTTAGTGCTTCACCTGCTGTGGTGAGGTACTTTATTGTGGTTAAATCATATTTCGAAATATCCTCTCTTACGAGGAAACGGTACATAGTTGGTGGTGCGCAAAATGTTGTTATACCATGCTC
Organism: Oscillospiraceae bacterium; assembly: GCA_031281195.1. Taxonomy (GTDB): domain Bacteria; phylum Bacillota; class Clostridia; order Oscillospirales; family Oscillospiraceae; genus WRMH01. Next base: position 10,470 of record JAITFS010000005.1, on the reverse strand, counting down.
TGCAAACATTGGCAGGATTTCAAGCGGGTCAAAACGGTCAAAGTCGTAGCAGAAAATACCTGCTTCACAAAGCCACTGCCCGTATAGCATACCCCAAACCGACTTACCCCAACCAGTGTCGGATATTGTGTAGTGCAGTCCATTGGGGTCAACATTATGCCAGTATTTTGCAGTTATAAAATGCCCCAATGCGTATGTATAAGTATGTGCGGCGATTTTTGGATAACCTGTTGTGCCGGAGGTGAAATACATTAACATCAAATCCTCACCACAAGGTGAATCCTCTGTACGTGGATAAGAACTGCGGAAACGTTCAATATCCTTGTCGTAATTAAGCCAACCGTCACGCTCACCGTTTATCATAACCTTCTTAGTGACTTGTGGACACAAAGCGATAGCACTATCAGCTTCGTTTGCAGTATTACTTTGTCCCGTACATATAATTGCACTAATTCCTGCCGCTTCAAAGCGGTATTCATAATCCTTTTGCAATAACTGGTCGGTGGCAGGGATTGCGATTGCACCGATTTTGTGCAAGCCAACAATAATCGGCCAAAACTGATAATTCCGTTTAAGCACAAGCATTACACGGTCGCCTTTTTTGATACCGAGACTTGTAAAGTAGTTAGCGGCTCGTGAAGATTGGCGAGATATATCAGCAAAAGTAAAACGTCTGACAACCTTGTCTCTATCTACATGCTGCATAGCAGTTTTATCAGGAGTTTTTGCTGCAATAGCATCAACAACATCATAAGCAAAGTTAAACTCATCTTGATCCTTAAAGGATATGGATTTTAAGATTCCATGTTCGTTTAACACAGGATAACAATATGATTCATAAACAAAATCACTATCCTTATGTTCTATTTTATCTTCAATGGAAGATACCTTTGTTGCTACTTTATCTAATAAAGATGGTTTTTCAATTTTTTGTGTTTTTATTGCTTTTGTTGGTTTAACAGTGTGTGACACTGCAATTGAGTCTGTATCACCCTCCTCCGGTAATACAACTGCACAAAATACGCAATCCTCACCACCAACTGCAATCATTCCGTGAGGTGTTGCACTATTGTAATATATACTGTCGCCCTCGGACAATATCTCAACATGCTCACCGATTTGAAATTTAAGCTGACCGCTGTAGATTATGTTAAACTCCTGTCCGCTATGTGAAACAAGAGCGATTGGTTTATGCTGTTGCTCGTCTGAATACGTGTATGTGACCCAATATGGCTCTGCAATTTTATTTCTAAAACGTGGAGCAAGGTCACGAACCTCAATGTTTTGCTCCTTTGATGTGACTCGCCCTGTGCCTCGACGGGTGATAGCATAAGATGTGAGGTGTGCACTCCATCCCTCAAGTATGTCAGTAAGCTCTACACCATATAACAACGCGGAGTTATGTATAAATGAAAAGGGGAGGTCAATTGAACCTGACTCATAGTCGTTGTACGTTTTAATTGAGACACCAAGTTTTTGTGCTGCTTCTTTTTGGCTAAACCCTGATAACTCACGTAACTCGCGGATTCGTAGTGCTACATCCTGTATTGCTGTTGTTGTCTGCTTTTGCTTCGGCATAAAAGTCCACTCCGCTTCTAAAGAATATGGTCAAGTATAACGTATTTTTGCACTTTGTGCAAGAATACGTTATGCTTTGTATATATCACACTTGCACTTTATGCAAGAATACGTTATACAAAACAGGATTTTCAAATCTTACTTTGTGTTTTTGTAGGGGCGGATGGTAATCCGCCCGTAATTGATGCGAATGTCTCACGTGACAGAGCTGCAATAATGTTATAAAGTTTTAATTGCAAAATGATGAAAACAGTATATAATAGTCAAGGTTCTGAAACATGCGCTCGTAGCTCAGCAGGATAGAGCAACGGCCTTCTAAGCCGTAGGTCAAGCGTTCGAATCGCTTCGAGCGTGCCAAGAGCCTCACAAACGAGGCTCTTTACTCTTTTCTTGTGTGCTTTCCCTTATAACCACCTGGATTTTATCTCCGGGTTGTTTGCCGATTTTCGCTCGAATGTAAGTGTGGAACGAATCATTTTCTCCTGTGTAAGTTGAATTTCAGGGTCTGCACGTTCAGATTTCTGTTTTTCGATTTAAGCAGACAACCAGAAATCAAACGGTACTTTGCGAATGAGAAAATGCGACAGTAATTTGCTGCTTGGAAGAAGGCAAAGTCAATATAACGACTTTGCTAAGAAGGGTGGTTTTAAAAACTATTTCTTGCGTATTTACTATAAAATGGTATAATTTTATCAGTCAACAATGGAGGTATTACAGTGGGGAATATTCAGGTTAAAAATGGAAAAGCATTTGAATACGCATGTTTAAACTCATTATATTCTGCATTGTCACCCGCACAGGAAGTGTTAGTCGAAAACACACCGCAACTTGAAACAGCACGTAATGCCTATATGATTGCACCAGATGAGTTACGTGAAGATTTGAATAAAGCAGCAAACGCCGCAAGCCGCGTGATAACAAGACTAGAACCGCAGCTTGAACATCCCGATAAGAATGTACCGCTATATTTATCAATTCAAGCCGATGCACAGGGTCAAGTCGGTGATGTCCGTGATGTTTTATGTATTCGTAAACAGAATGAATGGGAAATAGGCTTATCCTGCAAGCATAACCATCGTGCAGTAAAACACAGCCGTCTTTCTGCAACCATTGATTTTGGAAAAGAATGGTTTGGTATTCCTTGTTCTAAAGAATATTATAACGTAATAATTCCAATATTTGAAGAACTGCGAGACATACGCAAGCGTTCAGATAAAACAGCAAAATGGTCGGAGTTTGAAGATAAATTTGATCGATTCTATATTCCGGTATTACAAGCTTTTATGATTGAGCTACAGCGGCTTGATAGAGAAAACACAAGCGTTATCCCGGAACGATTGATTAAATATCTTGTAGGTAAAAACGATTATTATAAGGTGATTACAAATAACAGCAAGAGGACAACTTTGATAGAAGCAATAAATATCGGAGGCACTCTTAACCGCCAATCGGAAGGCGTGAAGTCGATAGTCAATGTAGCAAAACTTAGATTACCAAAACGGTTTTTTAACGTTGATTTTAAAAGAAATTCCGATACGACTATTGAAGTTGTTTGCGACGAAGGTTGGACGGTATCAATGAGAATCCATAGTGCAAGCTCACTGGTCGAACCGTCATTGAAGTTTGATGTCAATCTGATTTCTTTACCTAATACTATACATGCACAAATCGAACCGTGGTAGAGTTTTCTTACAGAGGTTAGATGTTATGGATATTATAAGTTTATTTGCCGGAGCAGGTGGGCTAGACAAGGGATTTGAAAGAGTTGGCTTTAATGTTATATGGGCTAATGAATACGACAGTTCCATTTGGGAAACATATGAAAACAATCACATTGCCCCATTGGATAAACGTGACATACGACAAATTAAATCGAACGAAATACCTGAATGTGACGGAATAATCGGTGGTACACCGTGTCAAAGTTGGAGTGAAGCGGGATCGCTTCGTGGCATTGATGATGCTAGAGGAAAGCTGTTTTTTGAATTTATTCGGATTTTACAAGATAAAAGACCTAAGTTTTTTCTAGCAGAAAACGTATCAGGTATGTTATCGAATCGACATCGTGAAGCAGTAGAAAGTATTATTTCGATGTTTGAGGAAGCAGGATACAATGTATATATGCAGCTTCTCAATGCTTCTGATTACGGAGTTCCGCAAGATAGAAAACGTGTATTTTACGTTGGAATCAGAAATGATTTAGATTGTACGTTTGTTTTTCCACCGTGCCGCGAGAAGAAAGTTAACTTACAGCAAGCAATCGGAGATTTGAATGATAATTCACTTCCAGCTCTCAATAAGCATTTTACTAACGGTGACAATTGCATAGTTCCGAACCATGAATACATGATTGGTGGATTTTCATCTATTTTTATGTCTCGCAATAGAGTTCGTAGTTGGGATGAGCAATCATATACAATCCAAGCAGGTGGTCGCCATGCACCGATTCACCCGCAAGCACCGAAAATGAAGTTCATAGAACATAACAAGAGAGAGTTTGTACAAGGGGCAGAACATTTATACAGACGATTGAGTGTTAGAGAATGTGCAAGAATACAGACATTTCCCGACAGCTTTAAGTTTTATTACAACAATGTTTCTGACGGATATAAGATGATTGGGAACGCAGTTCCGATAAGGTTAGCAAGTTATATGGCAAAAGCAATTTCGCTCTGCTTGGCAAATGGAGCAGAAGATACAGTTGCCGAGCTTGATGTGGAATACAATGATTCGTATTATTTGGGTGAAAATACTTGGATATGACCAATTCAAAGATTATATTTAAGTATAAAAAATAATGAATGAGGAGAAACGATGGCAAATACTTTTCAACGAATTATTTATCAAATATCTAATGTTGTCCCTCTTGTCGTTATGACGGCAATAGTTTGGTATTTACAGTATGAGTCATTGTGTATACCACTCATTTTAATTGCTGTAGCGATTGTAATAACAATACTTTTTGCGGTTTGCTTTTCCTATGGGACACGTAATTGTTCGAAAAAAGAGATTAATGTTTCATCAATTACTTCTATAGATTATTGGTTAGTCGCTTATGTTATAACATACATAACCCCATTTTCTTACATTGTTATAGACGATATTCAAGTAATTTTACTAATTGTAATAATATTTATAATACTATTAATTATTATATCTGGTATAATAACAATACCTAACGTATTATTATTTTGTGTTGGTTATCATTTTTACAAAATTAAAACAGACAGCACAGGTGTAAGCGACTATCTTCTGATAACTAAAAGAAAACGCATTAGAAATAAGAATGACGTAAATATAGTTATACGAATTTTTGAAAAACTTCTCATAGATACTAAAGGAGATTGAAATTATGTTTAAAAACAGTTCAATAATGGTTTTTTTAAATGATGATAACGAAAATCCGGTTCAATTACTAGAAATTGACAAAAATACTCAAAACGCTATATGCCGAAGTTTTGCCGATTCTGCTACACCCTTGCTAACAGCCGAACAAGTCGAAGAGTTCGATGGTAATTGGAAACCGAATGAAGATGAAATCTTATCTATCAACCATTTTAACCTACCAGATGCAATTACAAATGCGATAAGAAATCCATTAGGTTTACAAACGTTTGCTTACAAAAAGGGTGAAGAACCAGATATTCGAGCTGTTTTTGTTGGCGAACGAAAAGAAACAGATAATACAGAGGTGTTTACAATAGCATTCCAAAGATTTCGCAAAGAGCAATATATTTCAACGAAAAAATTTAGTCTTTTTTATGACAAGGAGACCTTTAAACTGGAAAATCGTTGGGGTATAGGTATTACCGAATATGTTGATTGTGTTTTCGTGCAAACTCAGTTGAGGTTTTCATCCTATTATTACGCTCGTCAAGTCTTTGACTTAAGCGAATACTACCGTTCTGCCACCGATTCCGAAGTATTAAATTTCAGCACATTAGACGTACTTAGCATTGCAGACAAAAAGCAATTTAATTTAATGGCTGACACGTGGATACGTCGAAAGATAGCTGCAATAAACGATTCTGGTGTACTTAAAAATAACAATGCTATAAAAATAAAAAAAGTAGCACAAAGCTGCGGTTTCGATGTACTTGTTGAGAATAAAAAGCTGGTCATGCCAACCGAAAAAAAACGATTGAAAGAAGTTTTGGGTTTCCTAGATGATGAAGTATATAAGGGTGCGTTTTCAGAGGAAACATATATAACAAATTCGAAGCGAAGAGTTAAATAGCACACAATACAAGGGAGATTAATATGAATAATCTGACACTTAGGCAATTAGCGGTTAATGTCCTTAAAGATGCAAGAACACCTATGACAGTTGAAGAAATATGGGAATATGCAGTAAAAAGTGAAAAGTTTGATATAACAAAGTTCCAGGGTAAAACACCATGGAGAACTATTGGTGCGATTATATATACCAATATTAAAGATGCAGGTGACAAGAGTGAGTTCATCAAGATTGCAGGACGACCAACACGTTTTTTCTTACGTAATGAGAATTTCGAAGTATCTAATAACTCAGACATGAAAAGCATTGTAAAAAAAAGTAATAACATGGGAGAACGAGCGTTGCATAAACATTTAACGTATTTTGTGGATCTCCAATTTGATGCGTATACTAAAACCATCGACGATAAAAAATCCAAAAAAGGCACTAAAGGAGAAAACGAGTGGCTACATCCAGATATTGTAGGCATATACTATCCAAGAGACGATTGGGATACCAAAGTTCTTGAATTAGACGGAATAACTGGGAACACATCTGTTAAAATATTTTCCTTTGAGTTAAAGCAGGAGTTAAGTTTTATCAATTTAAGGACATCATTCTTTCAAACGGTTTCAAACTCCTATTGGGCTAATGAAGCGTATCTTGCGGCTGGAAAAGTAGATAGAAGCCCTGATTTCAACGATGAGTTGAAAAGGTTATCTTCATTGTTTGGAATTGGCATCATTGAAATAGATTCTAACGAACCACAGAACTCCGATATACTATTCAACGCCACGCATAAACCACAGCTTGATTGGGAAACAATTAATAAGCTATGCCTTCTAAATGATGATTTCAAAGATTTTATCAGTGCAGTAACGATAATACTAAACGATAAAAGTAAAAGTCTAGGCAGAGAAAATATTATGCCCTTTTTCGATAAGATTTACTCACTAGAAGATTTTGTGAAAGCCTGAAACTGCATGATTTTTAATTAATAATCCGATGCAACAAGATGTACGATTTCAAACACAATCTACAATCCCACCACCACCACAAACCCGCCACCGCTAATAAAATAATTCACCTTTGGCGACAACTGGCGTGCCAAGAGCCTCACAAACGAGGCTCTTTTCTTTTACTTATGTTCTTTCCCTTACAACCACCTGGATTTTATCTCCGGGTTGTTTGCCAATTTTCGCTCGAATGTCTTTACGGACACCGATAATATAACAAATTGAACCGTCAGCATTTTTTACACCCATGTTTACAATGCTTCCATCGTATGGCTCACCATCAAACGTAGCATGAACCTTAACACGCCCTTTTCCAAACTCTTTTCGCAAGTCATAAGGAAATGACACATACGCTCCACCACGCTCCGCAGGCTGTATTATTGCTTCATATTTGTAAACTTTGTTAGACATGTTGTTTGTCTCAATCTAAAACGTAAAGTCAAACAACGAGCCGGTGTTAAAGATGTTGTTCTGATTGTTACCACCTGTGTTTTGACCAAAAAGTGAGCTGGTGACAAATGTTGATGTGCTGTTTGTGACCTGATCTGCAAGCCTGCCAAGCTGTGCTGCAAAACCGAAGTTTTGGTTACCACCGAACAAGTCTTGTGCTCTGCCGCTCTCAAAAGCTGAGTTTAGTCTATCGCTGTTTATTGATAACCTACCTTGTGCAGTGAAACCAATTCCAACCTCTGATAGAGCTGTGGAGTTTGCACTAAATATATTCATCACCCTTGATGCGAGACCTTGAGCCTTTGGGTCAGATGTGTTTTGTGATGCTGCGCTAAAAAGATTATTTACACCCTGCACTAAGCTCTCAACAGCAGATTGTGATACACCTGTTTGTCTGCCTTGTGTGATGTTAACAGCTTCGTCAGACGCACTGTTAAATGTTGCGGTTACTCCGTTACCAACATATACTGTGTTTGACTGCGATGTGCGGTCTGCTCCACCATTTACGCTGAAAATTGCATTTTGACCTTCTTCTGTTACCTCTGTAATACCAAGCTGTGACGCAACATTTCCGGCTTCATCTCTAACTGTAAAGCCTCTGCTTGGGTCGTTTCCGGTGTTTTCAGACTCCAGTCTGAGAGTGCTTGTATTGTTTTCTTCATCAATCTCAACAGTTGCTCTGATACCCATCCCTGCTTCGTTGATAGCATTTGCAGCTCTTTGTTGAGCTTCCTGATTTGTTTCGCCTTCTCTTGCGGTGATGTTGAAGTTTCTTGTTATATTACCTTGTTGAATAGAAAATGTGCCTGAACCACCTTCATACTCGGCATCAGCTTGTAAACCGGCACCCTCGTTAACCTGTCCGGTCGCAACCTGACTAACTCTGACAGACATTGAGCCCATGTTGTTTTGCCAGCCCGGTGAAATGCTTGCAGTTAAAACATCTGTGTTTGAAGATACTGCTGTTCTTGCTGCGTTTGCTCCCGACATTTCTTTTAAAGCACCTGTGATTTCATTTGCTGCTGACTTAATGTCGTTTATGTATTGCAGAGAACTATTGCCGATTGAACCTTTTCCCGGTGCAACATTTTGCGGAAAAAGCACACTACTGTTAGAAAGCTTGTTTGCATGAAGCATTGTCTTTCCTTGAGCTAGTGTGTTAAACATGCTGTTAATTTGGTTGTTTGATAAACCTCCGGAAATTCTCATAATTACCTCCTTGTGTTGTACGCTCCTTCAAAAATCGGTGAATACCTCCATATTTTCCGACAGAGAGCTATTTGCGGACACCTTTCCACCTATAATTATACTATAAAGACCCCTTATTTGTCAAGGATATCTGTGCTAATTTTCTCATTCTATGGTTCATACATGATTTTGACACCGGTGGTGTTGAAATATCTCCAAGCTCTTTTATGCTTAAATCAGAGTTTTCTATTCGTAATTCTGCCGCTTCTTTAAGCTTATCAGGCAGCTCATCAAAAATACCCAGCTCCTTAATTCTTTCAATAATTATAATTTGCTCTGCTGCTGCATCAACAATTTTAGAAACATTTGCCGTGTCGCAGTTGACCTTACGGTTTACAGTGTTTCGTACATCCTTTTCAATCTTTGTTGACATTAGCTCCATAGCATGGATTGGCGCTCCAATAAATGTCAAAAAGTCTTCGATTGCAGCACTTTGTTTGAAGTAAATAATATAATTCCCGGCACGTGAGGTTTCTTTTGGGGTAAACTCCAGCTCCAACATTAATGAATATGTCTGCCTGCTAACATTATAATGTGCTGTAACAACTTCTAAATGGTAGCTTTTCTCAGGATTTGTTACTGTTCCGCCTGTTAAGAACGCTCCACGCATAAAGCTAACACGGCAGCAATCATCTTCAAGTACACCAAGATTTACATGATGCGCAAGTAGGCTACCTTTTGAAAAACCATAAGCTGCAAAAATACGTTCAATTTTTTTCGAATCCTTGATTGCGTATATTTGTTTCCCTTCGTCGTCTTCATCGGGCATTATATCAAAGGATGTCTTAAACGCTTTCATAAATAACGCAACAATACGTTTTCCTAAAGATTTATTACCCGTGATAATCTTTATTTCTCGCATACTAAACGTGTTTCCAAACAAAAGCATACCGTAGCACTCCGCTATAGCACAGCAATTACTCTCCGAAGGTAACTTGCATAATTCATTTTTAACCCCTGTAGAAAAAGTCATATTTAAACCTTAATCTTTGATTTATTTCTTTTAGTCGATACAACAGTAAAATATTTTTTATTCATCTCAAAGCAGCAAGCTAGCGAAATGAGATGAACAAAAAACATTCCACTGTTGCATCTCCTAACTCCTAACTATTAATTATTTATATCCCTGTGTAAGCAGTCCACAGGATAACCCTGCTCACTTAAATACTCCGTTAACGCTTCTGCCATCGCAGGAGACCTATGTTTCCCACCTGTACAACCTAGACAAATTACAAAATAACGTTTACCTTCTTCGATAAAATGAGGCAGCATAAAGTCCAGCATTGAGTAAAAATGTTTAAGAAATTCGTTGCTTTGCTCAAAGCTGAAAACATAATCCTTTACTTCTTCATCAAGACCGGTTTTTTCTCTAAGCTCCGGTATATAAAACGGGTTTGGTATAAACCTGACATCAATTAGAATATCTGCTTCAACAGGCAGACCATGCTTAAAACCAAAGGATTTTACCGTGACATTTAGTGCTTTTTGCTCACCATTTTCCATAAAAAGCTGGTTTAATTCACGTTGCAATTTTCCCAGTGTTAACCCTGTGGTATCAATAATTTCATCCGCTATCGCTCTGACCGGTGCTAACATATCCACTTCGATATCAACTGCTTTATCAATATTTGATCCTGATGCGTCAAGCGGGTGGCGGCGGCGTGTTTCCTTATAACGACTGATAATTGTTTTTTTATCAGCTTCTACAAAGAGTATTTTCAGCACTCCTGCGATTTCACGCAGCTCTGCAAATGTGTTAAAAAGTTCGTCAAGATTATTTAGTGCACGTATGTCAGTCACCAATACAACACGCTCATATCGGCCTTGTGTTGCAAGGCAAAGCTCAACAAACTTTGGCATCATTTCAAGCGGCATGTTGTCAACGCAGTAGAAATCCATGTCCTCAAACATTGCTGCTACACGGCTTTTTCCGGCTCCCGATATTCCTGAAATAATTACAAT
>JAITFS010000047.1 GCA_031281195.1 Oscillospiraceae bacterium | reverse complement strand
TTTCTCGGAAACAATATTATGGACATCAAGGATTTTAACCACAATATATCTATAATTTCAGGTAGCGGTGCGTATATTTGCGGTGAAAACTCAGCAATTATCAACTCAATTGAACACGGAGTTGGAAGACCTCGTATCAAACCATCTCACGAAATGGGACTTTATGGAAAACCTACTATCGTAAACAATGTTGAAACATTTGCATGTGTACCTCTTGTGATAAACCTTGGTGGAAAAGCGTTTCTTGATATGGGTGATGCTTCGGGTGGTGGTACAAAGCTTGTTGCCTTATCAGGGCATATCAAAAATCGCGGTGTATTTGAAGTTCCGCTTGGAATACCATTACAAGAGATTTTATACTCGGAGGAATATGGTGGTGGTTCATCAACAGGCAGACCGATACATTTTTGCCACTTTGGCGGTCAGTCAGGTCCTATCGGTTTTGAAGAGCAATTACACGGTAACTATAGTTACGGTAACATGCTGGAGAATGACTTAGCAATAGGTTCAGGTGCAATTGTTGTGATGGATTATAGCGTGGATGTAATCGAATATCTTAAAGAGGTTCTTAAATTTTTTGTCTACGAGTCATGCGGACGTTGCACACCATGCAGAATAGGCACAACACGAGTTCTTGAGCATTTAGAACGCTTTTTAGATGGTTCAGCCACTTTTGACGATATAAATACTTTAGAAAACTTAATAGAAAACATGACAGACTTGTCCGCTTGCGGCTTGGGGCAATCAGCAGGAACGGCTGTAAAATCATGCTTAAAACATAGAAGACAAGATTTTGAAAAACGTATAAAGGGTTTAGTATAACAATGAGCAAAAAAACAATAAATATCACAATAAATGACAAAAAACTAAAAGTCCCTGATGGAATGACTATAATTGAAGCATGTTTGATTATCGGGATAAATATACCTACACTTTGTTTACTAAAGGATGAAATGCCTGATGGCTCTTGCAGAATGTGTGTAGTCGAAGTTGAGAATGGTTATAAAAACGGACTTGTTGCTTCATGTAATGAAATCTGCAAAGACGGAATAATAATTACTACAAACTCGGAAAAAGTTATTAAATCCAGACAGTTTATACTGGATTTATTACTCAGCGACCACTCAACAGATTGTTTTAGTTGTACAAAAAACGGAGAGTGCAAGCTTCAAGAATACGCTCTTGAGTACGGCATTGATAAAACAGGCTTTGACGGCAAACGCTCAAACTTGGGTCATAGATTCTCTAATCCTTTTTACGAGGTTGATTTGGAGAAATGTGTTTTATGTGTACGTTGTGTACGGATATGCACCAGTCGGCAGGCTCGCTCGGCTCTTTGTATCATGGATAGAGGGTTTTCAACTTATATTGGCTCCGGTTTCCACCCGCCACCTGAACAATGCGAGTCGTGCGGAAACTGCGTTTCAAACTGTCCGACAGGAGCAATAGTGCCAAAGTTTGAAAACAGATTTCGTATATGGGAAACCCACGAAACTCAGACAACATGCCCATATTGCGGCGTTGGTTGTCAAATGAACCTATTGATAAAAGACGATAAAGTTGTTGATGTTAGACCAGTTAGCGGTAGAGTGAACGAGGGTTTACTCTGCGTTAAAGGCAAGTTTGCTTTTGATTTTATTAATCACCCCGACAGATTAACACAGCCTTTAGTACGTGGAGAAGATGGAGAACTGCACCCGACATCATGGGATAATGCTTTAAATGTGGTAAGCAATAAAATTAAAGAGATAAAAGAAAAATTCGGTCCTGATGCAATAGCAGGATTTTCAGGAGCAAAAGCAACAAACGAAGAAAACTACTTATTTATGAAGCTTATGAGAGCGGTTGTAGGTACAAACAATGTTGACCACTGTGCAAGGCTTTGCCATAGTTCATCGGTTGCAGGGCTTGCCGCTACTCTTGGAAGTGGAGCAATGACAAACCCAATCGCTGATGTACGAAATGCCGATGTTATCTTTATAACAGGCTCAAACACGACAAAAACTCACCCTGTAATGGGAGCTTTTATCCGTCAGGCTAAGCTAAACGGCACAAAGTTGATTGTAGCTGACCCTGTCAGAATACCTCTTGCAGAAATTGCAGATATTTACTTACAAATAAAACCGGGGACAAGTCTTGTTTTACATAATTGTATGCTAAATATAATTCTATCAGAGGGACTTGAAGATACTGATTATATAAAACAATATTCCACAGGATTTGACGAACTTAAAGAATCCGTCAAAGAATATACTCCGAATTTCGCAGCAAAAATATGCGGTGTTCCTGCCGAAGATATAATATCTGCCGCAAAAATGTATGCAAAAGCAATAAATGCAAGCATTATTTATGCAATGGGGATAACACAGCATATAAACGGCACAAACAATGTAATAAGCTTATCAAATCTCGCCGTTTGCACAGGAAATCTCGGACACCCCGGCTCAGGAGTAAACCCTCTGCGTGGTCAGAACAATGTACAGGGTGCTTGTGATATGGGTTCGTTACCGCAGTTTTATACTGCATATCAACAGGTAGCTGACCAAAAAGCTAGAGAAAAGTTTGAAAAAGCTTGGAATGTATCACTACCAACAACCGTTGGGCTTACAAAAACGCTTGCTATACCGTCAGTTCTTAATGACAAAGTAAAAATGCTCTTTATAATGGGTGAAAACCCTGCTGTTTCAGACCCGGACTCAACTCAAACAATCAAAGCGTTAAAAAAATCATTCCTTGTTGTAAGCGATATATTTTTAACCGAAACAGCGGAATTGGCTGATGTTGTTTTACCTGCGGCTTGTTTTGCAGAAAAAGACGGCACATTTACAAACAGTGAACGACGTGTACAGCTTGTAAACAAAGCAGTTTCTCCAAAAGGAGAAGCTCTTGCCGACTGGTTGATTATTATGATGTTATCAAACCGCTTGGGTTACAATTGCCACTACGATACGCCCGAAGATATTTTTAATGAAATGGCAAAGCTTACGCCATCTTATGAAGGGATGACATATCGCCGTCTTGAGGAACACGGACTTTGCTGGCCTTGCCCCACCGAAGACCACCCGGGTACACCTATTCTTCATGTTGGCGGGTCTGCAAAAGGTAAAGCAGAGCTAAAGGTAACAAAGTGGGAGTCCTCTCCCGAGGTCGAAAACCACGAATACCCTATAATGCTGACCACAAACCGATTATTATATCAATTTCATACCAGAACCATGACAGCAAAATCAAAATCCGTAAATACAAAGTCACCAAATAACTTTATACAAATAAATCCGGAAAATGCTATAGAGCTTGGAATATCTGACGGTGATACTGTGAAGGTTTCTTCACCGCGAGGGTCTATAACAGCCCCGGCAGTGATAACGAACGAAGTGGCAAAGGGTGTTGCAGCTATGCCGTTTCATTGGGCAGATGGTGCAAATGTGTTAACCGCTGCGGTTCCTCTCGACTCCGTAAGCAAAATCGCAGGCTTAAAGCTAACAGGCGTAAAGATAGAAAAAATTGATGTAAATTGACAAAAAATGATATAAATAATGATTAAATTGACATTAGTAATGATAGTATTGTATACTAGCGTTTATCAAATCGAATAGGTACAAATATGATAACGAGTGTTGCGTTTTTTCTATTATCTATTATATTATTCTACGTAGTTCTTTATCTGGTTTTGGGACTGTGGTTTCGTGGTGACCGAAGCACCTATATGAAGATATTTCTTGCATTAGGTATAGCTATTTCACTTTGGGAACTTTTTAACAGTATGTCTCTACTTATTACCACTGAGCTATATCAGTGGATGTATCCTCTGTTTCTGACAACAACAACAATAGTACCTGTACTGTTACTTCTGTATTCCTTACATTTTGTTGGGTCAAAGCTTGCTAAATCCCGAGTTGTTATGGTTATTTTATTTGCATTAGCTACATTAGATATAGTTATTATACTCACAAATGCATGGCATGGTGAGCTTTATAGCGGTTTTAACGATATGATACCGGTTGCCGGCAGATTGTTCCCGGTACATGCACTTATAGGGTACGGTTCACTGCTTGTAGCATATATTTTTCTAATCCGTTATATAGTTAAAAACATAAGGAAAACACCTTCATTGGTGTTTATAGCAATTTCTATGGCATTACCTGTTGTGATAAATGTGTTGTTTTCATTTGATATAATTCACCTTGGAATAGATGTAACGCCGTTTGCATTTGTTTTGATGATAATAACCTTCTCCGTTTATTCAATAAATCTCAGGTTATTTGATAACCGTAATACAGCAACTATGGATTTATTTAACAAATCATTAGATGCGTTTTTAATAATGGATAATAATGGCACAGTTATTGATAAAAACCCTGCACTAAAAGATATTATACCTACTTTTGATTTTAAACCAAAGGATAGTAATATAAATGAAATAGCTAAACATCTTGAAAAAATTACGTTTGAAACATATCCACCTGATGTGCTAAATCGGCTTTATTCACCACTTGAAGAGATTGACAATGCAGAGTTAGCACTAAATCAAAACGGTCATATTACTTATTTAATTCTGTCAAGAAGTAATATTTTCAAACGCTCTCAACATGCAGGTTCAATTATCATTTTAAGTGATATTACAGAATATAAACGAGCAATAGAAGAAAAAATCGAACTGGAAACAAAACAGGAATCTATCGCAGAAATTGAAGAAGCACTTAATGAGGCTCGAATTGCCAACCAAAGTAAAAGCATTTTCCTTGCTCAGATGAGCCATGAAATCAGAACACCTCTACATGCAATCATCGG
>JAITFS010000040.1 GCA_031281195.1 Oscillospiraceae bacterium | reverse complement strand
TGGGTATCAATTTTACCGTATGTTATTCTCATTGCTGTGTTTGTCTTTATTTGGCACTCAATGATGAGCCGCAGTGGTATTGGTGGTGACAAAGGTGCAATGCGTTTTGGCAAAGCCAGAACTCGTGTTGCAGGAGATGAAAAGAAAAAAGTTACATTTGCAGATGTTGCCGGAGCTGAGGAAGAAAAAGAAGAACTCGCTGAAATAGTCGATTTCTTAAAAGGCCCGTCAAAATACATAACTATAGGTGCTCGAATACCTAAAGGTGTGCTGCTTGTAGGACCTCCGGGAACAGGTAAAACACTGATTGCTAAAGCGGTTGCAGGAGAAGCAGGAGTTCAGTTCCTCTCAATATCAGGTTCAGATTTTGTTGAGCTTTATGTTGGTGTTGGTGCTTCCAGAGTTCGTGATTTATTTGATCAAGCGAAAAAAGCAGCACCATCTATTATATTTATAGATGAAATTGATGCCGTTGGACGTCAACGTGGAGCAGGGCTTGGTGGTGGTCATGATGAACGCGAGCAAACACTTAACCAATTGCTTGTTGAGATGGATGGTTTTGCAACAAATGAAGGTGTTATTATCATCGCAGCAACAAACCGTGCAGATATACTGGATAGTGCATTACTTAGACCGGGCAGATTTGATAGACAAGTATATATAAACGCACCTGATATAAAAGGGCGGGAAGAAATACTAAAAGTTCACTCTAAAGGCAAAATACTTGGAGAAGACGTAAATCTTGCAGAAATTGCAAGAGGTACAATTGGTTTTACCGGAGCAGACCTTGAGAATCTTCTTAATGAAGCGGCATTACTAGCAGCCAGAAGCAACAAAAAAGTTATCACAATGGAAGACATTGAAAATGCAACAATGAAAGTTATTGCAGGCCCGGAGAAGAAAAGCCGTGTTGTAACAGAAAAGAGCCGTAAGATAACTGCTTACCACGAAGCAGGTCATGCTGTTGCATCTTTCTATTTAGAGCATGTTGACCCTGTCCATCTGGTAACTATTATACCACGTGGACATGCCGGCGGAATGACGGTATTTCGTCCGCAGGAAGACAAAGACTATACTTCAAGAGCGGAAATGTTCGAACGTATCGTATCAATGCTTGGCGGTCGTATATCTGAAAAAATGTTCCTGGATGATATTTCTACAGGTGCATCATCCGATATACAACACGCCAGTGCACTTGCTCGTTCAATGGTTATGACTTATGGTATGAGTGATACAATCGGGCCAATATCGTTTGATAACAGCACAAGATCAGTCTTTATCGGACGTGATTTCTCTCAAACAAAAAGTTATTCTGAAAAAACAGCAGCTGCAATTGATGATGAAGTAAAAGCAATATTTGACTCAGCCGCAGAAATTTGTGAAGAAATTTTAGAAGAACACAAAGACCTTGTGCTTGCTGCTGTTGAGTGTTTACTTGAAAAAGAAACAATCACCGGAGAAGACTTTAAATATTTCTGTGAAAATGGCGGAAAGCTACCACCACCGGAAGTAAAAACAGAAATAAAAGCAGAAACATCAGAAAACAGGAGTTTTCCTGAGATTCCGGATCTCACCGGATATTTTAACGAAGGTAACGGAAACCACGATATTAAGGAATAATGAAAAAACCAGTATTTACAATACTTATCTTATCAGTTATACTTTTTTCTGTTGCAGCATTTTTAACCGGATGCAACAGAATACCAAATCTTGTCAATTCTCCTGAAGACATTGAGGGTAGAAACATAGGAGGTCTGGTAGGCACTCCATCAATACGACTGGCTAATGAACTTGGCAGAGCATTTGAATTTTATTCTGCCGAACAAATGATGATTGATTTACGTGCAGGTTTAATTGATTGTGTTATAATGGAAAGCACCACAGCAGCAGAGCTTGTATCCAGAACATCAGGAGTTAGGATATTAAACGAACCTCTGATGAGATACGAATTAAGATTTGCCATACCAAGAGAGAATAATAGATTATTAAACGCAGTAAATAATGCTTTGGAAGTGTTGGAGAGAAATGGAACTCTCAGAGGTTTAAGTAATAAATATTTTGCCGGAAGAAACTTCACATACATACCAGTACATGGTGAAGATGACCCGCGTGATGGAACGCTAATAATAGCTTTACCATCAGATTCACCACCATTTTCTTTTAGAAATGATGAAGGTGCTTTTATCGGAATGGATGTCGAGTTGGCGGTTGCGGTAGCTGACGTCTTAGGAGTGACCCTTAGGGTGCTCGAATACGACTCTTGGGAGCTTGTAACAGCAGTTTATCACGGTAGAGCAGACCTTGCTCTCGGTTGGCATCCCGGTGAAGGTGAAGGGATAATAAACGTATCAGAGCCTTATGCAGATGCTGAGCAAGTTATTATAGTTAGACGATAGGAGGGTGTTGTTATGATAAATATAGCTTGGTTGCTCGAACAAGGACCATGCAGAGAGTTCTCTACCGGAGAGCTTATTCCGTGTCCGGGTGGTGTTGATTTATCTGACAGGTCTATGTATATATTACTCGCAGGAAGTGTTGATGTAGTACAAAAAAACTCAGCAGGCGGAAGCATTAGAGTATCTACACTTATTAAAGGTGATGTATTTGGTGGAAAAGAATACTTTGCCGAAGCTGATGATTGTAAGTATTTAGCGATAACAGACTGTGTTGTGTACATTCTTAATGAAGAAACATTTAATGATCTATCATGGGCTCAACCTGATATACTATTTGGTATATTAAGAGCTGCATATCAACCTCCCAGAAAACCATCATCAGGAGCTGTTATAGCTTCAAAAGCAACAGCAGCAACTGTTGAAAAACCACAGGAAACTCCAAAAGTTGAAAAACAAGAAGTAACCGAAGCGGTCAAAAGCGTTGTAAATACAGAAGCTGTTGAAGCTGTGGCAGAACCAAAACCGGAAGCTGTAGCAACACCGGCAGGTGGTGGTATTTTCCCGGAAAATCACAAGCATTACTCCGATGTTGACATACATATTAACATGGGCTTAGTAATGCCAAAAGAGTATACATGCCCATTATGCAAGAAACCATTTATGGACTTTAGAGTATTTAGTTCAAAACTATATGAATCTTCACCTATGCGTTATGATCTCAGAAAGTTTTATACTGACTTTCACATGGAATGGTTTGATGTTATTGTTTGTGCAAATTGTTTATTTAGTACATTTAATAAATATTTTACAGACCCGAAACCAATCAAAAAAACAGCAATTGAAAGTAAACTCATAGCAGCAAGATCAGAAGTACCAATAACATTTTCATCAGACCGTGATGTGAACTATGTATTTACCTCACACTATCTTGCTCTTATGTGCTCTGATGCATATCCTACAATGATTAAACAGATTCGAGCTAAGCTTTGGGGTAATCTAAGCTGGTTATACGAGGATGTTAAAGATAAGGAAATGGAAAAATTTGCTGCTCAAAGAGCGGCAGAGGAATATGAGCAGGTATACACAAGCAGCAGACTAACACCTGTTCAAGAACAAATCACATGCTTATCTATTGCAGGAATGCAATACCGTGCAGGTTTAGACAGTAACCTAAAGAAATTCTTGTTTACAGCTAAAACAATGGTTGGTGCTGATAGGCTTTATGCCAAACTAGCCGAGGACTTTATGTACGACTTAAAAATAGCAGAAAATTAAGATTTGAGATAAGAAATTGAAAACAAAAACAGTATTTTATTGTACTGAGTGTGGTAATGAGTTCCCAAAATGGGCAGGACAATGTTCTGCTTGTTCTGCATGGAATACAATAGTTGAGCAACCTAGTTACACAAAACCAAAAACTGGAACACAAACCGGAAGAAAAGTAAATACCACTAAAAGAGCTAAAAGTGGTATAAACGTGATTGCCGAGAATGCACCACGGGAGCTAAAAAATCTAAATATCACAAATGAAATACGGTTTTCAACCGGATTAAAAGAGCTTGATAGAGTGCTTGGTGGAGGTGCTGTATCAGGTTCATTAGTGTTGGTTGGCGGCTCTCCGGGTATTGGTAAATCTACACTATTGTTACAAATATGCGGTTTAATTGATGAAAAAATGAAGATTCTTTATGTTTCCGGAGAGGAGTCGGAGAATCAGATTAAAATGCGTGCTGAACGTCTTAGAGTCAAAAGAAACGATGTCTTAGTATACACAGAAACTGAAATAACACAGATACTTGAAAGTGTAGCAGAGCTAGAGCCGGGCATAATAATTATTGACTCAATTCAAACTTTATATAATCCTGAATTAAATACTTCACCGGGAAGTGTCGGGCAAGTAAAAGATTGCACGATGTCACTTTTAAGGTTGTCAAAAGATGTTGGAGTAACAGTCTTTCTTGTGGGTCACGTAAATAAAGAGGGAGCTATTGCCGGTCCAAAGGTACTTGAACACATGGTTGATTGTGTGTTGTATTTTGAGGGTGAACACTCAATGAATTATAGGATTTTACGAGCGGCTAAAAACCGTTACGGTTCGACTAATGAAATCGGTGTGTTTGAGATGTTAGATACAGGTCTTGTTGAGGTTGAAAACCCATCAGAGATGTTATTATCAGGCAGACCGTTAAATACACCGGGAACATGTGTAACTTGTGTTATAGAAGGCACACGTCCAATACTTGCAGAAATACAAGCTTTGGTCACACCCAGCACTGCAAATATGCCACGCAGAAACTCAAACGGAATCGAATATAATAGAGCGATGATGCTTCTTGCTGTGCTCCAACAGCGAGGAGGGTTACGTGTTGGTGGTTGCGATGCTTACATTAATGTTGTGGGCGGGTTAAATATTGATGACCCGGGAGCAGACCTTGCAACCGTGCTTTCACTTGCTTCTGCGTATAAGGATAAACCAATTCGTGAAGATATAGTTGTTTTTGGCGAGCTTGGATTAACAGGTGAATTAAGACAAGTGGCTCAAGTAAATGAACGTCTTGCGGAGATAACTCGTTTAGGATTTACTGCGTGTATTATGCCAGCAAGATCAAAAGGAAAAATACAAGCTCCTAAAGGTCTTGAAATAATCTATGCTCGAAATATTAATGAAGCTATAAAAAATGCAATTAAAGTATAAAAATGTAGAAAATTCTACATTTGGTTACAACTTTTCTACAAATATTTATCGATTTGCATTTTCTGTTACTTTTTAGTAGCATAGTGTATTTTTTTGTGATATTATTAACGTCCTATGAAACTAAAATTGAAACTAATTGTAACTTTATTGATCGCTGTTGGTGCGATTTTTCTAACGGGATGCTTTCGAATAACAGCCGACGATTTATACAGCTTGCCTGAAGTCTCAGAGGAATACCTAAGACTACAAGCGCATATAACTATGATTTTAAGTCAAGGAGCAGAGTTTGCAGCACCTACCAGAGGGCCAAACAGGCAAGCTGTTCAGCTAAGAGACCTTAATGGAACCGGAGCAAATGAAGTTATAGCATTTTTTTCTGTACCGGGTGAGAGTACCTTAAAAATATATATTTTTGAGCTTGTTGGTGATGATTATACTGTTGCTGATGTTATTGAAGGTGTAGGGACTGAAATTGAAAGCGTGCGATATGTAGACATGAATGGTAACGGCACAATGGAGATAGTCGTCGGTTGGCAGATGGGTGCAACACTAAAATATATGTCGATATACTCTATTGGCGGTTTTCATAATCAACTGCTTGTCAGCGGTGAGGAATACGCAGAAATAACAACATTTGACACAACCGGTGACGGTACTGAGGATGTAATCATTTTCAGACTGCCAACACAGGAAACATCAGCTATATCAACTGTATTCTCCTTAATGCAGGATGGTGAAATAGTTTCCGAAGATGCAAGACTTTCAAATGGTGTTGAATCAATATCGCGAATAATGACAGGTAGATTATCAGATGATGTGCCTGCGATTTTTATAGATAGTGAAGGAAGATTCGAAGATGGAAGCTTAGTAACGGATATTTTATCCCGTCAAGAGGGTGTTTTTTCGAACATAACATTACAACCTACATCATCTGTTAGTGATCTCACAGTAAGACACAGGATGAACAGCTCTGAATTAAACACAGATGGAATTATAAAAATACCGGAGCTTAGGCTTCTCATAGCACAATCAGAAACAGAATACTTTGCAATTGACTGGTATGCGTTTATGAGTAACGGACGTCGAACTTTAGCAATGACTACTTATCACAACAACTTTGATGAGTGGTTTTTGATTTTACCATTTGATTGGCGTGAAAAAGTATCTGTTCGCAGAGAAGATTTAACCCCGGGTGAAAGAACTATTATATTTTCATATTTTGAGTCAGAACAAAGTACACATGAGGATTTTTTAGCAATTACAAAATTATCGGGTGATAATGCCGTAGTAAGAGCAACACGAGGTAATAGAACGCTTTTGATAGTAGAGCATACAGCAGTTTACGCTTACGAATTATTAGCATCCCCAAATAGTTTTGGTATCACATTTGATGATAATATGGTAAGAGAAAACTTCAGATTAATACATTCTGAGTGGATTATAGACTAACATAAGTTAATAAATGATTGAAGATGAATCGAAAGGTTGGAACTAGTGTGAAAAAGATTTTAGTGTTGGAAGATGAGATAAGTATTCGTAGCTTCGTTGTTATAAATCTTAACCGTGCAGGTTACGATGTTGTAGAAGCCGGAACAGGTGAAGAAGCGTTTGAACAACTACGTAAACATACTGATATCAAGGTAGCTATTTTAGATATTATGCTACCTGATACTGATGGATTTGAGGTATGTAGAAAAATTAGAACCAATGACCCGCATATTGGTATTATCATGCTTACTGCGCGTACGCAGGAGATGGATAAGGTTACCGGTCTTATGTCCGGTGCTGATGACTATGTAACAAAACCATTCTCACCTGCTGAGCTTACAGCACGTATTGACGCTTTGTTCAGACGCACCGGAGCAGTTCAACATAATGAGTTAGGAGAGATAGTACAAGGTCCGTTTCGTCTTAATACAAAAAATAGAACACTAGAAAAAGATGGAGTTCGCATAAAATTAACACAAGTTGAGTATTCAATAGTAAAAATGTTTATGGATAATCCGGGTGAAGCACTCTCTCGCGAAGATATTTTAAACACAGTATGGGGACGAGATTACTTTGGCGAGCTTAAGATTGCAGACGTAAATATCCGAAGACTTCGTATAAAAATAGAAGATGATCCGACAAATCCGTCATATATTACTACGGTATGGGGATTTGGTTACAAGTGGGGACTATAAATAGTGGCAGTATTTTATGAGAATATAACTAAAGGCTTACGCAGACGGTGGCTTAGAACTACTGTTTTTATTGCATTTGCCGGTGTTGTTTTTGTTGTGGCTATGTTCTCAATAATTATTTACAGCTATTATTTTGCTACTGTTCGCACCGGATTGGAAACAAAAGCAAGAACCGCTACAGACTTTTTTGCAAACCATGTAGCAAGGTCGTATGATGATTTTTATGACAGTGCTTTTAGATATGCAGAAACATTTCGCGAAGCAGATCGTATTGAAATGCAATTCTTAAATAGAGATGGCAGCGTAATGATATCGTCATCTTCTATTACATCGGGTACTTCTCCAGGTTCTCCTGACATCATAGAAGCATTAGAAACAGGCAGAATATCATCGTGGGTTGGGCGTCGCGTAGCAACCGGAGAGCGAATTATGGCTACCTCCGCACCGCTTATTTATGCTGATGGTGAAATCATTGGAATTATGCGATATGTAACCAGTCTCCGACTTGTAGATAGAGAAGTGTTTATTAGTATATTGGCAGTTGTCGGGATAGGAATAGTAGTTCTTGCAATGGTTCTTGTATTAAACATGGTGTTTATTCGTTTTGTTATTACACCTGTAAGTGAAATAACAAAAATGTCAAAACGTATAGCGGAGGGTAGTTATGGGATACAGATAAATGACGATTATCCCGATGAAATAGGTGATATGGTCGGCTCAATCAATGAAATGTCGCTTAAAATAGCACAAACCGAAAAAATACAAACTGAGTTCATAACGTCTATATCACATGAGTTAAGAACCCCTTTAACTGCAATAACAGGGTGGGGTGAAACCTTAACTTATTATGATGGGCTTGACAACGAGTCTAAAAATGGTATCGCAATAATGCTCAAGGAAGCAAGGAGATTAACAAAGATGGTTGAAGAGCTCCTTGATTTTACTCGTATTCAAGACGGTCGCTTTACCCTTAATATTGAGTCAATTGATATATCTGCTGAGTTGGAAGACGCAATTTTCACATTTAGAGAACTCCTACATCAAGATGACTTAGAGTTTGAGTACCATAATGATATATATGATGTTCCGATAATCCCGGGTGACCCAAACAGATTAAAACAGGTTTTCCTAAACATTTTTGATAATGCTTTAAAATATGGGCGAGAAGGTGGACGAATTGAGGTTTATATCGGGCTTCTTGATGATAACATCATAATAACAACCAGAGACTTTGGTCCGGGTGTACCGGAGGATGAAATAGATAATATTAAAATGAAATTTTACAAGGGTAGTAATAGTAAGGAACGTGGAAGCGGAATTGGTTTAGCTGTGTGTGAAGAGATAATTAAGTACCACGGAGGAAAATTGGAATTATCAAATGTGGATGGTGGGGGCTTTTTAGTTACAATAATATTACCGCAATCAGACACACCCGTTGATAATACTGCATACTAATATTATTATGAGTATGGTATAAGTGAGTAACAAATGATGGAAATGAAAAAACAAAGTAAGGATAACATAGACGACTTTAAGACGTCAATTGGTGGTCAAGCTCTAATAGAGGGCATCATGATGCGTGGACCAAGTAAGATTTCTATTGTTGTAAGGACTAATGATGGATTAGTAGAAACTTATGAAGAAATTAAACCTTTGAAAGAAAAATACCCGATTTTAGGTTTTCCTTTTATACGTGGGGTTGTAAATCTTGGAAGCTCGATGAAACAAGGTGTACGTTCTATTATGTACTCTGCTGAACAAATGCCGGAGGAAGAGCAAGAGAAACAATCTAAGCTTGATGCATGGATAGAAAAGAAATTAAGTAGTGAAAAGGCAGAAAAGGTAATCATTACTTTAGCAGTAATCATTGGTATGGCATTTTCTGTAGCTCTGTTTATGTTATTGCCGACATTTCTTGCGGGATTTGTAGCAAGATACGTAGAAAGCCCTATATTAAAGAACTTAATCGAAGGTGGTATACGCATTACTATATTCCTTACATACTTATGGCTAACAACAAAGATGAGTTATATCAAACGAGTGTGGGCATATCATGGAGCTGAGCACAAAGCTATATATTGTTATGAAAGAGGACTACCCCTTACATTAGAAAATGTCAAAATGCAATCGACCTTACATCCAAGGTGTGGCACAAGCTTTCTATTTATAGTAATGATTGTAAGTATATTTGTATTTTCGTTCATATCATGGGATAACTTAGCTATAAGATTCTTGTTAAGAATAGCCTTACTTCCTGTAGTTGTATCTATCAGTTATGAGATAATAAGACTGGCAGGAAGAAATGATAACATATTTACCAGAATTATATCTGCACCGGGAAGAGCATTGCAGAAGCTAACAACTGCTGAACCGGACGATGAAATGATAGAAGTGGCAATACATGCACTGGAGAAGGTTATACCTGAAAATAAACAGGAGGCTACTTGGTAGTGGAAACATACAACGATGTTTATTTAAGAATAAGAAAGCAATTAAAAGCTGCGGGTATAGGATCTCCTGAGCTTGAAGCTAGACTAATTGTATCGAGGGCAGCCGGGAGAAGCAGAGAAGAAATCCTTGCAATGAATAAGGTATTTGCTTCAGATAAGCAAATAAATGATAAAATTGCATTATATTTAGATAAAAGAGTTAAGGGTGAACCTCTTGCGTATGTACTGGGAGAGTGGGAGTTTTATGGTCTACCAATAATTGTTAATGAACATGTAATGATACCACGAATTGATACAGAGCTTTTAGTTTCAGAAGCTATAAATTTGTTAAATCGTAAGGTTTGGCAAACGAGGATGATTGACTTATGCACAGGCAGTGGTTGTATTGGTATTGCAATTGCAGCTAATGTAAAGGATTGTCGTATAGTCTGTGCTGACAATTCTGAGGAAGCTCTAGCTGTGTGTAGAGCAAATATGCTTGCCAGTAACCTCAGCCGCAATATAACAGCAATTGAAGCAGACGTATTAAAAGCACCACCGGCATTACTCGGTAATTTTGATTTAATTGTAAGTAACCCACCATATATACCATTAAGAGATATTGATAATGTTGACAACTCAGTAATAGATTACGAACCACACGAAGCGTTATTTGGTGGTGAGGATGGTTTAGATATTATCAAATCTATAGTTGAAAAATGGAAAAAGCTACTAAAACCGGGTGGACATCTTGCATTAGAGTGTGGAATCGGACAAGCAGCAGAAGTAAGATATATAATGAAACAAAATGGTTTTACAGAAATAAAAATATATAAAGATACTTTAGGAATTGAAAGAGTATTAACGGGAAGAATAAAATAGACTATTACTTTATGGAGGTAAAATATAATGGCAGAGAAAAAGAAGTACATCCCGGCAATCCCGGCGGACGACAAGAAAAAGGCACTTGACACAGCCCTGTCGCAAATTGAAAAAAGTCACGGAAAAGGTGCAATCATGCGACTTGGAGACAGACAAGCTGTAAATGTTGATTCAATATCAACAGGGTCTATATCATTAGACTTTGCACTTGGTATTGGTGGCGTGCCAAGAGGACGAATTGTGGAAATCTATGGTCCTGAATCGTCAGGGAAAACTACATTAGCACTGCATATAATTGCAGAAGCACAGAAAGCAGGTGGAGAAGCAGCATTTATAGATGCTGAGCACGCATTGGAACCGGCTTATGCAAGAGCACTTGGAGTTGATATAGAGAGTCTACTAATATCTCAACCGGACATGGGTGATGACGCTCTTGCAATTACGGAGGTTTTGGTTCGTTCAGGTGCTGTTGACGTTGTGGTCGTAGACTCAGTTGCAGCGTTAGTACCACGTAGTGAGGTCGAGGGAGACATTGGAGATGCAAGTGTTGGAGTTGTTGCAAGACTAATGTCACAAGCTTTACGTAAGCTTGCAGGTTCGATATCAAAAACTAACTGTGTGGTAATCTTCATCAATCAACTTCGCGAAAAAATCGGTGTTACTTATGGAAATCCTGAAACAACACCCGGTGGCCGTGCACTAAAGTATTTCTCCAGTGTTCGAATTGATGTACGACGTTTTGAGACAATTAAAACGGGTACAGAGCTTATTGGAAACCGCACTCGTGCCAAGGTTGTAAAAAACAAAGTCGCTCCGCCATTCCGTGAGGGTGAGTTTGACATTATGTTTGGTGAAGGGATTTCAAAGGTCGGTGAGTTAGTAGATTTGGGTGTAAAACTGGAAATTATTGAAAAAGCCGGAGCTTGGTATACAGTAAACGAACTACGTTTCCAAGGCAGAGATAATGTTAAAGAATATTTAAAGGAAAATCCTGAGGTTGCTGATGAGCTGGAAGCTACAATCAGACGAGATGCTCAAAAATTAATGACACCACAAGAAAAAGCAGCGGCAAGAGCTGCCGGTAGAGCAGTAGACATTGATGCAGAGGACTTTGATGGATAATAATCTTGTTCAAGAGCAAGAAACAATAAGAAAAAGAGCTCTAAGAATTCTTGGTACTAGAAATTACTCTGAGTTGGAAATGTACAAAAAACTCACAAGTAAAGGAGAGAATCCAAAGAGCTCTGAAGAAACTGTAAAATGGCTTGTTGAGCTTGGTTATATCAATGACTCTCACTATGCTGATTTAATTGTAAATCACTATGTAGCAAAGGGATATGGTGAAGCACGAATAAAAAACGAACTCTACAAGCGAGGAATACCACGTGATATGTGGGAAGATAAATTATCGATTATTGAAGAAACAGAAATAGAAGATGCTGCTTTTGAGTTTTTGTGTAAAAAACTCAAAGGCAGCACTGATAAGAATGATATAAGACGAGCAACTGATGCTTTGGTACGTCGTGGTTTCTCTTACGAGGATGCAAGAAAGTCAGTTTGTAAATATTTAGAAGAAGCTTAATTACAAAACCTAGGATTTTAGAAATGGTAGTAGCGTTTATTTCATTAGGATGCGCAAAAAATCGAATAAATACTGAACAAATGATGTATCTTGTTAAAAAAGCAGGACATATTGTGACCGGTGATTCAGACGGTGCCGATATAGTTGTTATTAATACCTGTGGTTTTATCGAAAGTGCTAAGCTTGAAGCAAAGGATATAATTCAAGAGATGTTATTTGATAAAAAAGCGGGAAAAATCGGTAAGTTGATTGTAGCAGGATGTTATCCGGAAAGATACAAAGGAGAAATAGCAAAAGAGTTTCCGGAAGTTAATGCATTTGTTGGTACAGGCAGTTTTGATGAGATTGTTACAGTAATAAATAATATAGATATTGCTAAGTGTGCAGAAAATAAGGAAAAGCATCAAAACAACAACAAACAAACGTATTTTAGTGATATAAGCTCCCCTGTCAGCGAAACAAAACGAATAATAACAAGCTCACCGCATTGGACTTATATAAAAATTGCAGAAGGTTGCAATAATCATTGTTCATACTGTTGTATTCCTTTTATACGTGGGAGTTTTCGCAGCAGATCAATTGAAAGTATTGTAAGTGAAGCAAAAAACCTGGTAAATAAAGGTTATAATGAATTAAACTTTATTGCACAGGATTTAACCTCTTATGGAGTAGATTTATACGAAAAGTTTAGTTTAACAAGGTTACTTCAAAGGTTGGATGAAGTCGAAAAGCTAAAGTGGATTAGATTATTATACCTCTACCCCAGCTCAATTGATGATAGGCTTATTGACGAAATCGCAAAAAGTGATAAAATAGTTAAGTATCTTGATATACCTGTTCAACACGTTAATGATAAAATTTTAAAGAAAATGCGACGCAGATACACAAATGTTGAAATAAAACACCTTATAAAAAAATTAAGAGAACGTATACCTGATGTTGTAATAAGAACTAGTGTGATTACCGGACTGCCCGGTGAAGGTGAAAAAGAGTTTAATGAACTTTATGAGTTTTTAAGTCAAGAAAAGATAGAAAGAGTAGGAGTATTTGCATATTCACCGGAAGAAGGTACAGATGCATTTTTGATGAAACGACCCAGCTTGGAAACAGCAATACATAGAGCAAAGCAAGTGCAAAAACTGCAAATACAGATATTAGATGATTTTGAGAGAAGCAGAATAGGTACAAAGAGTTTTGTTATATTTGATGGAATTCAACAGGAAAACATCGCAGAACCAATGACAAATACAAAGAAACACACAAAATCTTTCTTACTAACTCGAAGTTATGCAGAAGCACCGGAGGTTGATGGGTATATACTGGTCAAAGACGAGTTGAAAACGGTAAAGAAATACCTTAACGACAATACAGCTATCTTTCCGGTAAATATAACACAGTATAGTAATGGTACATTGATAGGAGAATTAGCATGAATACAGCAAATAAGCTGACTATGATAAGGGTGATGTTAATACCTGTTTTTGTAGTTCTATTGTATATAAACTTTTGGTTTAACTGTTTTATAAATAATATATCTGTAGCCATAGTAGTCTTTATTATAGCCGGACTTACTGATATTGCTGACGGAGCGGTTGCACGCAAACGTAATCAAATCACGGATTTTGGTAAGTTTATGGATCCACTTGCAGATAAAGTGCTTACTTTTGCAGCGATGTTTTGGTTAATCGAAGCAGGGTTGATGCCTGCGTGGTTGGTGTTAATCGTGATTGTTCGCGAGTTTATGGTAACCGGAATGAGACTTGTTGCAGCAGCAAAAGATCGCGTAGTTGCAGCATCTATTTGGGGAAAGATAAAAACTCTGGTCACAGTAATTTGCATTGTTGCTATGTTGCTTGCACATATTGTGTTTGAAAGTGAATCAGCTTTATTATTAGCAACATTAATTGTATGTTGGTCACTTATCGGAGTTACTACAATTATATCAGGAGCAGAGTATTTCATAAAAAACAAGGATATTATGAAGTTAGATAGGTAATACAGATTTATGAAACATAAGTCAGGAAGCTTTATACTTTTTTTATCAAAGGCTACACTAATCTTTGTTATTTTGGCTTTATGTTTTGCAGGATTAAGATATTTTTATGAAGAATCTATCTTTTACTTTTGGGGTAATAATATATTATTAGCGCTTTACGCTGCGATTTTGTATTTATCTAACAGAGTTTACAACGGGTTTAATTTTGGGAATGTAAGCTTACAAGAAATCGTTTTATCGTGGATTTTGAGTCTTATTGTAACAAACGCATTTCAATATTTTATACTAAGTCTTTTTGAAGAGAAAATGTTGTCTGTAGTTGGTGTTCTAATTATTTTAGGAGTACAACTACTGTTTGTAATACCAATGGTTATTGTAATTAACATAATATATAATCTCTTAAATCCTGCACATGATTCTGTGATAATTTACGGAAATAAAGAAAAATTAAATGAATTTCTTAGAATTACAGCAAAACATGGAGAACGTTTTAAGGTTAATCATGTCATATCTCAGAACGAATCGCTTAATAATATACTAAATTTAATAAATGCTTCAAAATCTGTTTTCTTTTTAAATGTAAATGAGAATAAACAAGAGGGTTTGTTGGAATATTGTTATTTAAATGATAAGCATGTGTTTGTACTACCATCCTTTTCGCGTATATTAATTAACACAGCCAGTACAATTTGGGTTTCACATACTCCGATATTTTCACTAAAAACACCAATACCTGATATGAGCACTCTTCTGGTAAAAAGGCTCATAGATATTATAGTTTCATTGATAGTTCTTATATTAACAGGTTGGTTGATGATTGGTATATGGTTTGCCGTGCGATTATATGATAACCATCCTGCAATTTATAGACAAACAAGAGTAACAAAGGATGGCAAATTATTTACATTGTTAAAGTTTCGCAGTATGCGTCCAAATGCAGAGGATGATGGGGTGCCGCGACTCACTGCTGTAGACGATGATAGAGTAACACCCTTCGGGAGATTCATTAGGAAATCAAGACTTGATGAGTTGCCGCAAGTGTTTAATGTTTTGTCAGGAGCAATGTCTATTGTTGGACCACGTCCGGAACGCCCTGAAATTGCTGCTCAGTATGAAAAAAAGTATCCAAACTTTGCGTTTAGAACAAAAGTTAAAGCCGGTATAACAGGGTTTGCACAAATTTATGGAAGATACAATACAGCACCGGAAGAAAAATTATTTCTTGATATCATGTATATAGAAACTTTTTCGATTATTGGAGATTTAAAGCTTATGCTTCAAACAATAAATGTGTTGTTTTTACCAACAAGCACTGAGGGAATAGAAAATGATTCAATAACTGCCCTGAGGGAAAAAAAATGATATCAATACTGCTGGCAACTTATAATGGTGAAAAATATATCCGTGAACAAATTGATTCTATTTTAGCGCAAACATATAAAGATTTCGTGTTGATAATAAATGATGATAAATCAACTGATAGTACATTTTCTGTTATTTCCGAGTATGCAAACGAATACCCGGGTAAAGTTATTGTTACACAAAGCGAAATAAATACAGGTGGCGCAAAGTATAATTTCTTAAAAATGATGATTTCTTATAAGGATGATTATATTATGCTATGCGACCAGGATGATGTGTGGTTACCGACTAAGATTGAAATCACCATGCAAAAAATGCAAATAATTGAGGAAAAGTATGGAAAAAATACTCCGGTTCTTATCCACACCGACCTTATAGTAGCAGATGAAAATTTAAATGCTATACGACAGTCATATCGGAAAATGTCAAAAAATAATTACAAAAATAACTCACTAAATAATCTACTTGCAATGAACATTTCTACAGGGTGTACATCAATGTATAATCGTGCACTTGCGGATTTAATAGTAAATGAACCGGGTTACTTTGTGATGCATGATTGGTGGTTGGGGCTTACTGCTACAGCTTATGGAAAAATCGCAGGTATAAATGAACAAACTGTACTTTATCGTCAACATTCTGAAAATAGTCTTGGTGCAAAAAAAGCATTATCTTTAAAGTATATTAAATTTGTACTAACTAACAATGAAGTGATGTATGAGAAGATAAACAATTCATACTTACAAGCTGCTGCTTTTTTATCAGAACACAAAGATAAGCTTACAGAAAAACAAAAAGAACTGGTTTTAACCCATGCAAAAATGCAAGAGTTTTCAAAATGTAAAAAACTTTGTGTGATGATAAAAAATAAGACTTACTTACATGGTTTATCGAGAAAAATTGCACAAACTATTGTTTTGATAAAAAGCTAGGAGTATAGCGTGGAAATTTGTGCAGGTATTGTTTTATATAATCCCGACTTAGATAAATTAGATAAGAATATTAATGCTGCAATAAATCAAGTCAGTAAACTGATTATTGTTGATAACAATTCTGATAATATTAATCAAATAAAAGAAAAGTATAACAATGCAAAGATAATCTGGATAACTAATGATGAAAACAAAGGGATGTCAGTTGCATTAAACCAGATGATCGAGTATGCAAATGATAATAATTTTGAGTGGTTATTAACATTAGATGATGACAGTGTTTGTGGCGAGAACATGGTTGCATTGTTGTTGACAGCACTCACTCATTACGGTAATATAGCGGTGATGTCACCGCGAATATTAGATGCTTGTGGTAATTCTGAAGCTATACAAAACGATAAAAAATTAAATGATTTTATTGAAATCAATATGTGTATAACCGCAGGCAGTTTAATTAATGTAAAAGCAGTAATTAAAACAGATGGTTTTGATGAACGATTGTTTATAGATCATGTTGACCATGATATGTGTTTAAGATTAAGGCGAAATGGATATAAGATAATCAAAGTTAATAAGGCAGTAATTTATCAAACCTTTGGCAATGAATACGTCAGTAGAAGATTTCTTTGGAAAACTTATACACAACGAGGGTACTCACCAATACGCGTATATTATCAAACTCGTAATAGTTTATATATGATAAGAAAATATGGAAAAGAGTTTGATTCCAGACCAATTTATTTTTATTTTTATTTGATTTTCGCATTTATTGCCAGATTTATATATGAACCAAATAGGATTAAAAGATTTGTTGCATTTGTAAAAGGGTATTTCTCAGGATTGTTTATGAAGATAAACTAGTAGTAAAAAGATTTTGTTGCGTATAGATA
>JAITFS010000242.1 GCA_031281195.1 Oscillospiraceae bacterium | reverse complement strand
CCGGAACACCTCCTCATAAGGATTTACCAACTGAAACACCACCACCGTATATAAGATTTACAATGACGGAAAACGCATTTTCTGATGTTAAAAAAGCGATAGTCTCTGACATCGAAATTAATAACAGTGAAAGCAGCAATTACACAATTGATACTATACATAAAATAAATAAAGATTATCCAAGTGCTGAATTATTCCTCCTTGTTGGAAACGATATGTACGATTCTTTAGATACCTGGAAGGATAGTAAAGAATTAATAAAGCTTATAACACCGGTTTTATTACCACGAGAAAAAGTAAAAATATCATCAACAGAGATTCGTGATTTATTACCAAAACGTAAAGGAAATGAATATATATCTAAAGATAACTACGCTCTAATTATCAAACATAGATATTACAAGGCAAAACCAAACTTCAAATGGCTTAGAGAAGAAGCACATAGTATGTTAGATACTAAACGAATACCTCATGTGGACGCAACAGAGGAAGCCGCAACCAAGCTCGCAAAGCATTGGAACACAAGCGTAGATGACGCACGAGAAGCTGCGATACTGCATGATATTACAAAGAGACTTGATTTTCAGCAAAATATGTGTATAATAAGAAGTTGTGGTTTAGCTACAGATTGGATATGCACAAGTGATGAGAAAATACTACACGCAATTACAGGTGCAGAAATCGTTAGGTCAAGGTTTGGAGCTTCAGATGCTGTAGCAAATGCGATAAGACGTCATACAACAGGGAGCAAAGGTATGACAACATTAGATAAGATTATTTATGTCGCTGACTATATAGAAGCAACCAGGATATTTCCGGAAGTAGAAGAACTCAGACAACTAGCTTATGAAAATCTTGATAAAGCGGTAGTTTTAGGACTAGAGATGTCAGTTGACGATTTACTATCACGAGGGATAGAACCAAATGCAGCAACTTATGATGCATTAAATGATTTAAGGAGTCACATTTAATGAAACTGTTCGGAGGCAAGAGCAAAAAAAAGAAATCAAGTAATGTTAAACGTCACAATAACGTTTCTGGAAGTACTAGTAATCAAACAAAAAATGTTGCTAATAACAATGTTATAAATAACAGGGTTAAGGTATCAAACTCTTCAAGAAATAGAAAAGCTCTAATTGTTACCTTTGTAATATTGGGTGTAATAGTGTTAGGTATGGCGAGCTTATATACAATTATTCGTTGGGAGGTACAACCCTTTTACGATTATTTGTTTAAACCATCATTTGATAATTTATCTAACCCCAGAAATCCACGTCCTGTAGTAAACCCTGATGACCCGGATACACCTTTTATAAATGTTCCGGGTGATGATGAGGAAGGTGGATGGGAACGAATCCAGGAAATAAGAAGCACTGATATATATACATTTCTCATAATGGGTATTGACGGGCATAGCAATACTGATGTAATTATGATTGCTTCTCTTGATACTATTGAGCAATCATTAGAGGTTGTCAGTATTCCTCGTGATACATTAGTTAACGTATCATGGAACCCAAAAAAGATTAACTCAATACAACCTGTTATGAGAAATAAATTTGCTCGACACGATAATCCTTATGATACTGCTATGGATGCAACAGTAGTACAGCTTAGAGATTTTTTAGGTTTTGAGGTTGACTTTTGGGTCACAATTAACATGACTGCATTTATAAGATTAATTGATGATATTGGTGGTGTGGTATTTAACGTTCCACGTGATATGAGTTGGGATGATCCAGAAAGTGGTCATGTCTATAATCTTAAAAGAGGTGAGCAACGTTTAGACGGTTTGCAATCACTTGGTCTAATGAGATACAGAGCAACTATAGGTGATATAGGCAGAATTACCACTCAACAAAATTTCTTAAACGCGGCTGCAACACAAATATTAGCAAATCGAAGCTCTGTTAGTGTTACAAGTCTTGCTGATACGTTTATAAGGCATGTCAGAACAGACATACAATTAAATCACCTGGTTTGGTTTGGCAGAGAGTTCTTAAAGCTTGATCCTGATAAAGTTAACTTTTCTACAATGCCTGGATCAATTGATAAAATTGGTATTTATGACTTAATAACTGTTCATGTAAATGAGTGGCTTGAGATAGTTAATACCAAGCTCAGTTATTTCCATGATGAAATAACTCTGACAGATGTTAGTATTCTAACTCGTAATTCGGATAGACAGCTTTTTGTAACCGATGATAATTGGCAGGATAATTTAAACTGGACTACAAGACGTAGTACCAGTCAAAGCACCGCACCTGATACTATAACTGATGGTGATGGCGCTGCAATAATAATTGATCCGGTACCAAATATTGTTAACGATGGTGATGACGACGATTAATTCTAGTGAAGGGATATTGTATAGATGATAACTCCTTATGAAATTGCGAGTATTGCAGTAAAAATGCTGGATGATAAAAAAGCACGTGATATAAAACTTCTTAGAACTACTGATGTTACTGTGCTTGCTGACTATTTTGTTATTTGCACAGCCGGTTCAACAACTCAACTAAAATCCTTATGTGATGAACTGGAGCTGTCATTAAAAGCTGTTGGTGAAAAACCACTCAGACGAGAAGGTGGCAGAAGCGGCGAGTGGGTGCTTTTAGATTATGCTTGTGTGGTAATACATGTATTCCTACAGGAAGCAAGAGAGTTTTACACACTTGAGCGACTTTGGGGTGATGCAGAGGACATTGATATAAATACAATAGAACGGATAAAGACATGAAGTACGATTTTACAAAAATTGAACAATACTGGCAGAAGCGGTGGGAGGCTGAAAAGCCTTTTTCTGCGTTAAACGGTGATAATAAACCTAAAGCATATATTTTAGTAGAGTTCCCATATCCATCAGGAATTGGACTCCATATCGGTCACCCACGTCCATATACCGCAATGGATATTGTTTCAAGAAAAAGACGTATGCAAGGGTATAATGTTTTATATCCAATTGGTTTTGATGCATTTGGGTTACCCACAGAAAATTATGCGATACAAAAGAAAATACACCCTGCCGAAGTCACACGAGAGAATATTGCTAAGTTTACCTCTCAACTAAAAATGCTCGGTTACAGCTTTGATTGGGATAGATGTGTTGACACAACCGACCCAAGCTACTATAAATGGACACAGTGGATTTTCATTAAGCTCTTTGAGCATAACCTTGCATATAAAGCATTAATTCCGGTGAACTGGTGTACCTCATGTAAATGTGTGCTTGCAAATGAAGAGGTGGTTGAAGGTGTTTGTGAGCGTTGTGGTTCTGAGGTTGTACGGCGTGAGAAAAGCCAGTGGATGCTTCGTATCACAAAATACGCTGAGCGTCTTGCTGATGATTTGGACACAGTGGATTATATTGAACGTGTGAAAATCCAGCAGCGACACTGGATTGGTCGCTCCGTTGGTGCAGAAGTAAACTTCAAGACAACCACCGGTGATACTATTCGTATTTTCACCACAAGGCAAGATACATTATATGGTGCAACATATATGGTAATATCTCCCGAGCATCCGTTACTTGCTAAGTGGAAACCTGAAAATGCTGATGAAATAAAAGCTTATCAAGAAATTGCATCAAAAAAATCTGATTTTGAGCGTACAGAGCTTGTCAAAGAAAAAACAGGTGTAAGAATAATCGGTATTAACGCAATAAATCCTGTTACGAATAAAGAAATACCAATATTTATATCTGACTATGTGCTTGCTTCTTATGGCACGGGAGCAATTATGGCTGTACCCGGGCATGATGCCCGAGACTGGGAGTTTGCAAAAAAATATGATTTACCAATAGTTGAAGTTGTTTCAGGAGGAAATGTTGAAAAAGAAGCATATACCGACTGTGATACTGGAATTATGGTTAACTCTGATTTAATTAATGGGCTTAGTGTTGAGGATGCTAAAGTAAAAATTACTAAGTGGCTCGTTAGCAACGGTCTTGGTGAAGAAAAAGTTAATTATAAACTACGTGATTGGGTTTTCTCACGTCAGAGATACTGGGGTGAACCAATACCGATAGTAGATTGTGAAAAGTGCGGATTTGTTGCACTACCTGAGAGTGAATTACCACTAATTCTTCCTGATGTAAAAAACTACGAAACAACCGAAACAGGGGAGAGCCCACTTGCCTCAATGACAAGTTGGTTAAAAACAACCTGTCCAAAGTGCGGAGGTCCGGCTACCAGAGAAACTGACACAATGCCGCAGTGGGCAGGTTCTAGTTGGTATTTTCTGCGTTATGCTGACCCGCATAATGATAAAGCTCTGGCTTCAAAAGAAGCTTTGGATTATTGGACACCTGTTGATTGGTACAACGGTGGTATGGAGCATACAACACTACATTTGCTTTACTCACGTTTTTGGCATAAGTTCTTATATGACATTGGTATAGTACCAACATCAGAGCCATATTCGAAGCGTACAAGTCATGGTATGATTCTCGGCGAAGATGGACAGAAAATGAGCAAATCTAGGGGTAATGTAGTAAATCCTGATGATATTATTGCCGAATATGGAGCAGACACATTACGTTTGTATATAATGTTCATCGGAGATTTTGAGAAAACTGCACCTTGGTCTCAGCAAGCAGTTAAGGGTTGCAAACGTTTTTTAGATCGCGTTTGGGGATTGGCATGTAATAAAATCATTGATGAAAATGAAAACAATAAATCAGCTCTAAACAATGTTTCACAAACGCATGAGGTTATTATCAACAAAACAATTAAAAAAGTCTCAAGTGATATAGAAAATCTAAAGTTTAACACAGCAATTGCAATGCTTATGTCACTTGTTAATGATTTTTATTCTACACCACCATCACGAAATGATATAAAAATGCTCTTAACCTTACTTTCACCTTTTGCTCCGCATATCGCAGAGGAATTGTGGAAAATACAAGAGTTTGATGGTTATGCATCAGAACAAGAATGGCCTGATTATGATGAAAGCAAAACTGTTGATTCACAAATAGAAATGGCAGTGCAAGTGTTAGGGAAATTACGCAGTACAATTAATGTTCCACTTGATAGTGATGATGAAACAATAATAGAAACAGCTAAAAATGATAGTAAAATTGCCCGATACATAGAGGGTAAGGAAATTACTCGTACTATTATTGTTAAAAACAAACTGATTAATTTTATCATAAAATGAAAATTGTATTTATGGGCACGCCTGAGTTTGCCCGAAAATCATTAAAAAGATTATATGAAGACAATTACAACATTGTTGGTGTTTTTACA
This sequence comes from Oscillospiraceae bacterium, assembly GCA_031281195.1. Lineage (GTDB taxonomy): Bacteria > Bacillota > Clostridia > Oscillospirales > Oscillospiraceae > WRMH01. The sequence continues at coordinate 28,792 of JAITFS010000242.1, read as the reverse complement.
GGAGCAGACAAACCTCGAAACAGAGGTATGAAGCTGAGTATGTGTCCTGTAAAAGAGCTTGCACTTGAACAAAATACTCCGGTGTTTGATCCAACCGCTCTAAATGTTGATACAATTACTTCCTTAAATCCGGATATAATTGTAGTCGTTGCTTATGGTAAGATTTTACCAAAATCTATACTCGATATACCCCCATTAGGTTGTGTTAACATTCATGGTTCGCTACTCCCGAAATACCGTGGTGCAGCTCCAATTCAACATGCAATTCTAAATGGGGAAACCACAACCGGTGTCACATCAATTTACATGGATGTAGGAATGGATGATGGAGATATTATTCTCACAAAATCAACACATATTGGTGATGATGATACGTCCGAGAATTTATTTGAAAGATTGGGTGTATTAGGCTCTGAGCTTTTAAGCGAAACATTGCTTGCTATTTCTAATAATACCGCTCCAAGAATACCTCAAAATCATGATAATGCAACTTTTGCTCCAATGCTAAAAAAAGATATGTCACCAATTGATTGGAATAACACCGCTTTTTACATAAAAAACAAGGTTCGAGCTTTTATCCCTTGGCCTGTTGCAACAATGGAGCTACAAGGTAAAATACTAAAGGTCTATTCTGTAGAAGCTACAAATAATCAAACAGGAAAGTTTTCCGGTACGATTATTGGTGAGGTATTGGATGGTTTAGAGATAGCATGTGCAGACAACTCTTTGATTATAAGATCCATCCAAGCACCTAATGGGAAAATTATGTCAATTTTAGATTATTTAAAAGGTAACCCATTATATGAAAAATGATATAAAGTCTATGCTCCTTGCTGAGATTGAGGAATATTTTACATCAATAAATGAACCAAAATACAGAGCAAAGCAAGTATTTTCGTGGCTTCACAAAAATGCGGTCTCTACGTTTGACGAAATGACAAACTTATCTGTTAATTTACGAGAAAAATTAAGTAATGATTTTTATATAACCACTCCTAAGCTAGTGACCAAACAAATATCTAATAAAGATGGAACAATAAAATATCTATTAAATGTTGATAATGTTATTAAACCTAATAAAGAGAATACAATTGAAACAGTTTTAATGAAATACAAACACGGGAACAGCGTATGTATATCAACTCAAATTGGGTGCAGGATGGGTTGTATTTTTTGTGCTTCTTGCATCGGTGGTTTTGTACGAAACTTAACTGCTTCTGAAATGCTCGACCAAATAATCTTCGTAGAAAAAGATACAAATGAACGAGTATCAAACATTGTCCTTATGGGAATTGGTGAGCCATTAGACAATCTTGATAATGTATTAAGATTTATTGAAATAATTTGTTTTCCTGACGGTATGAATAAAAGCGCACGTAATATCACAATTTCCACGTGTGGTATTGTTGAAAACATTGACAAATTATCAAGTTTTGGTGTACAATTAACTTTGGCTTTGTCACTACACGCACCCGATGATAAAACTCGTACAATGCTTATGCCCGGCAACAAAAGTACAAAAATCAACGATTTGTTGGATTCTATTGACAGGTATTTTGAAAAAACTAAAAGACGAATTACTTATGAGTATATAATGATTGATGGTATAAATGATTCAATTTCTCAAGCTAAGCAATTATCTAAGATACTCATGAATAGAAAAAGTCATTTGAATCTAATACAATTTAATAAAATACCGGAAAGTGATTTCCAACCAAGTAAACCTGATAGTATCAAGAATTTTACTGATGAACTGGATAAAGCAGGGATTAACTACACAATTCGAAGAAATCTTGGATCAGATATTGATGCCTCATGTGGGCAATTACGCAGAAGAAACATTAATACAACGGAGTTAGAGTATGGAGTTATGGGGATTAACTGACTGCGGGAAGGTCAGAAAGCATAACCAGGATGTTTTTAGAATACAGCAAAGTGATGAGCATGATATTGCAATTTTGGTTGTATGCGATGGTATGGGTGGTACAAATGCAGGGAACATAGCAAGTGAACTGGCTACTTCTACATTTCTTGATTTTATAAAAAGAAATATCGATGAAGCAAAAGACCTTGATGATTACGCAGAGCTAATATCTGATGCTTCTGTACATGCAAATACAATAGTTTTTAATAAAAGCTTATATAATGAAGCTCTCGAAGGTATGGGTACAACGCTGGTAGCAGCTATAGTAATAAATAATGATGCAGTAATTTCTAACATTGGTGACAGTCGTTTATATCATGTAACAGGTGAGAAAATAAAGCAAATTACATCAGACCACTCTGTGGTTGAAGAGATGGTAGAGCGTGGTGAAATAACACGTGAAGAAGCCCGGATACATCCCAGAAGAAACTATATAACTCGTGCAATTGGTGCCAGTGCGTATGAACCACCTGATTTATATTTTCTAAGCTTAAAGGAAAATGATTATATTTTGTTATGTACAGATGGTCTAACTAACATGGTGTCAGATGAAGAAATTTTAACACAATTTCAAAAAGGTTGTTCTATACAAGAAAGCTGCGAAGCTTTGCTGGAAACTGCGCTTAAACGAGGTGCTCCTGATAACGTAACTGTGGTACTTCTTAAGAAATAACGGAGGATATATATGGATACAAGTGATAAATATATCGGTAGAATTCTTGATAATAGATATGAAATTCTTGAGCTAATTGGTGTGGGTGGAATGGCTTATGTCTATAAAGCACTTTGCCACCGTCTAAACCGTTTGGTAGCTATTAAAATTCTAAAAGAAGAATTAGCTAATGACCAGGAGTTTCAACGCCGTTTTTATACAGAATCACAAGCGGTTGCAATGCTTTCTCACCCTAATATTGTAGCAGTATATGATGTCAGCCGCAGTGGAAACACAGAATATATTGTAATGGAGCTTATTGAAGGCATAACACTTAAACAGTATATAAATAGAAAAGGTCTCCTAAACTGGAAGGAAACTCTGCATTTTACGACACAAATTGTAAAAGCTCTTGTACATGCTCACTCTCGTGGTATAATTCACCGTGATATAAAACCCCATAATATTATGATACTAAAAGATGGTAGCGTAAAGGTTGCGGATTTTGGTATTGCCAGACTTTTATCAATGCAAAATACACTCACTCAAGAAGCACTTGGTTCTGTGCATTATATCTCACCGGAGCAAGCTAAAGGTGGACATATTGATGCTCGATCTGATATATATTCGGTTGGTGTGGTAATGTACGAAATGCTCACAAGTCGTTTGCCGTTTGTGGGAGATACTGCAGTTTCTGTTGCTATACAGCATATCAGCGCAATTCCATTAAGACCGGGTGAAATAAACCCTGATATACCAAGAGGTCTTGAAGAAATCACAATGCATGCTATGGAACCTGATATAAACATACGTTTTACAACAGCGGAAGAAATGTTGCTTGATTTAGAAGAGTTTAGAAAGCACCCCGGCATAATATTTAATTATTCTATATCAAATCCTTCAGAAAGAATTTCTGCCGATTCCGTAACACCTTACGAAACCCGGGTGATACCCAGAGAAGCAATACCATCCGGTGATGCCAGGTTAAATCGTGGGATAGTTGGTATAGCTCCACGACCTAAATCAGATTTAACCAGCGATGAGTACCGTGAAGCGAAGAGAAGAAAAAATAATACCGCAACGTTAATAGGCATTTTTGGAGCAATTTTGTTTGTGTTAGCTTTAGCGGTATTTGTCATTTACCCGATGATAAGAGAAACAATGGGAATTACTGATGAACAAGTAACTATACCTGATTTTGTTGGTTTAAGATTCACAGATTTTGAAAATGATGTTGAATATAGAGATAATTTTAGATTTATAGTTCGATATGAAAATCATGATGAGGTAACTGATGGTTTTGTTATTCGTCAAGAACCTGCACCTCGTGAGCTACGAGATAAGCCTATTGGCGGCAGGCAAATACAAGTTAGTCTTTGGATATCAACAGGAGATGAAAAACCTATAGAAATGCCTAGTTTAATAGGTGAGCATATAACTGATGCAAGAAACTCTATCCGTAGATTAAACTTGGGTCTGGATTTAGTTTATGATGTTATAGAAACTGAGGATGAGAACCAAAATAATCTGGTTTTAGAAACCATACCAAGAGCCGGAGAACCATTAGCTAGAGGTAACGAGGTTGTTATTAGATATTTTGTATTTGTAGCTGAAAAAATGGTAAGAGTTCCTGACAATCTGGTCGGATTAACAGAAGCTGCGGTAATTCGTGTTTTTGACAGTTTAGATTTGATACCTGATTTTCTTACATTTTATCATCCTACTATAAATGAAGGTATAGTATATTTTATACAGTTTGAAGGTCTTTCTGTTCCTGCAGACTCTATAATTGAAATACACGTGTCATTAGGACCGGAACCAACCCCAACACCTGATCCGGACCCGGATCCAACACCTACACCTCCACCAACCTCTGACCCTGATGATGGTGGCGGTGATGGCGATGGTGACGGTGATGGCGACGGAACACCATAGTTATGCTTAGAGGGATTATCTACAAAGCAATAAGTGGGTTTTACTATGTAAAATCTGAAACATTAACGGCCCAGTGCAGAGCACGCGGCCGTTTTCGTCTTGATAAGAGCGTACCACTTGTAGGGGATTGTGTGCATTTTACTACAACCGAACAAAATAAAGGCATTATTATGGAAATACTCCCACGCAGAAATACATTTATAAGACCACCACTGGCAAATATCGAAAAAATGGTTATTATTGCTTCTGCTGCAATTCCAATAACAGACCCATATTTAATTGATAAAATGACAGTTATTGCGCTGAGTAATAACTGTGAGCCAATTATATGTATTAACAAGCTCGATTTAGACACTGCTGACGAACTTTACGACATTTATAGTTCTATTGATATTTCACTAGTCAGAACAAGTGCAGAAACAGGTGAGGGAATTGACGAGCTTGTGAAATTAGTCGAAAAAACAACCTGTGCCTTCACCGGCAATTCAGGGGTAGGGAAGTCAAGTATACTAAATGCCATTGACCCTGATTTTGGTATAAAAACAGGGGATATTAGCAAAAAACTTGGTCGAGGACGACACACAACTCGTCATGTGGAGCTTTATGAGCTGCCATGCGGAGCAATGGTAGCAGATACTCCCGGTTTTTCAGCATTTGATACAGGTCGTATTGTTCCAAAAGAGGAATTACAGCATTATTTTGTTGAGTTTGAGCCATATATAGGGGAGTGCAGGTTTTTAGACTGCTCACACTTAAATGAACCGGATTGTGCTGTTTTAAAAGCTTTAAACGAAGGCAAAATAAGTGCATCCCGTTTTAACAGTTACAAACGTCTCTACGAACAAGCCGCAGAACACAAAGCCTGGGAGGGGTGATAGTAAGAGTTTATATGAACTTATTAACAATAAACCGGTCAATGTGTACACTATTGACATAATATACATAATTGTGTTAGTATGATATTTAGATTAAATAAAGGAAGTGAAACTATGGTAGCTATGAATGCAACACAAGTACGGAGTGAATGGAGTGCAGTTGTTGATACTGTTGTACGTGATAAACCTCAATTTATAAAACGGACAAGAGACTACATGGTTCTTGCCGATCTTGACTTGCTATTAGAACTTTTATCTGCTTATACGTTTAACGCGACCATATATGAGGAAAGCGATGGATCAATAACAATATCATTAGATGAAATAGACCTCGTAGAAAACGGAACCTCTAAACAAGATGCCTTAAATAAATTGTCTAATGCTATACTTGAGTATGCTATTGAATATTACAATGATTTTCAATACTGGTCAAAAGGAAATAGGAGCAAGCATAAACCATATATTTTTAAGGTTTTGATTCTTAATGATATTGATAAGATAGGAGGTATGATTCAATGCCATCCTGGAAAGATTTAAGAAAATTCTGCGAAAGAGATGGTTGGGAACTCTATAAAAATACTGGTGATTATTACTATCGAAAAGAAGATGAGTTTGGTAATCATAAAAGAGTTAAAGTTTCTAAAGGTAGTAAACAAATACACGGACATATGTGGCATGAAATCTTAAAAAAACAACTGCAAGTAACAAAAGAATATTTCAATAGTAAAACATAAATACAAGAGTATTTGAATATTTATCTTATTAGTAGAATTTTAAATAACATGTATTATCACAACTTACTTCTTATACTTTGAAAGAGGGGATTTTAGTGCAGCATCACGAAGGCTGCTGTTTTCTATATGAGTATAAATCTGTGTTGTGTTTAGGTGTTCATGTCCAAGAAGTTCCTGTAGTGTTCTCACATCAACACCACTTTTTAACATCAGGGTAGCCGCTGTGTGACGTAACTTATGCGACGAATACTTAGTATCGTCAAGTCCGGCTGCAAACAAATGCTTTTTTACCAGACTATGAATAGTTGAAGTGCTAATTCTTGTTCGTCTGCTGGAAAGAAATAGTGCATATTTGTCTAAAGAAGCAATATCTTTTCGAATTAGTAAATAGTCATTAATAGCAGAAGCACACGCATCATTTAAGTATACAATACGTTCTTTATTTCCTTTGCCAAGCACCCTTATAGAATCTTCGCGTAAATCTGAGATATTTAATCCTGCGAGTTCAGAAATCCGCAGTCCACAATTTAGAAATATCGTTAACATACAAAAGTCACGCTCTCGATTTACACCATCAACATTATCAAGAAGTTTTATGCTTTCATCAAGACTTAGGAAACTTGGTAATGACTTGCGTTGTTTAGGTGTGTCTAAATCAGCTACAGGATTGTTTGTTATTCTGTTCGTAACAGATTTAAGAGATAAGTATTTATAGTAAGAACGAATAACAGCAGTTTTTCTGGCTCGTGTTGAAGCAGATAATCCATAATCCTTAGTTCGACTTCTTAGATGCTTTGGTCTATCACGAGAGAGAAAAGCTAAGTATTCATAAACATCAGTGATACTGATTGATTCCACAAAATTTTTGTCAACATCCATTATTGAAATATTTTCGAAAACTTCATCGCGGCTAACAAGTTCTTTTTGAATTTTCAGAAATCGAAAAAACATTCGCAAGTCTAAAAAGTATTCCTCAATAGTTTTTTTTGAATGACCTTTAATTGTTTCGTGATAAAAAAGGAACTCTCTTAATATTTCAGGAGCTTTTGTTCTATAATCCATTTTTTAATCCTCCATATCACAGGTGAGTAGTGTAATCTCTTCATTTAGATACTATCATATATTCTTATAAACGTCACTTTATATTTTAACATTATTGCACAAAATGTAGATTTTGTTCAATGTTGGGTAAAGATAATAAATAGAACTCTAAAAGATTAATGAAACTTTAAAGATTTAAGAAACTTACACAATTCATATCAATACAATACTTAATTTTCTTTAGTTAAGTACTCCTGCTACTCCCGCTACCTTCCTTGCACCAGTCCTGCGTGCATGATTCCGTAGTATACTTTTAAGAACTCGGTTTCTACTTCTGAAAAATCTCTGGTGTCAAAGTTTGGCGTACTCAACAATGTTGGCACAGGTTTTCTGTAACATCTTATTATCTCTTTATTTCTGCAAAGAACATCAAACTCATTTATTAATAAATCATTATCTATTTGATTGACTCTTAAAAACTCATCATCACTTAGCTCTGTGCCTAAGAATCTTAGATAAATTATATCTTGAAGTCTTTTCTCAATAATCTTATAATCTGTTAAATAATGTTTCACCGGTCTTGTGATATCCGATATATAAGCTTCGCTACCATCGTGAATTAAACAAGCAAGCTGTACTCTGGTTGAAAAACCACGAGCTTTTGCTTCATTTGCACAATTAATAGAATGTTGTGCAATTGAAAAAAAGCGATCTATGTGTCCATTTGCTCTGCAAAGCATAGAAAGTGAATGAGCAATGTCCTCAATATGAATTTGACTTATATTTGGTTCAATCGGCGTAATTTTCTCACCGGAATAAGTTACTATATACTCCATAATACTCATTTCCCTATAATGATTTAACCTGTAAGTGATTAAAACTAACTATATCAACATTGAACAAAATATTCCTACTCCTTGCCACGTTCTGTTTTCATCTCTTCAATTTCTTCATCTGTTAGCAAACGCTCCATAATATCTGTAAATAAAACACCATTTAGATGGTCAATCTCGTGGAATATTGCTCTCGCTGTTAATGCAGAGGTTTCTAACTCAAACTCTTTGCCATGTCTGTCATACGATTTTATCTTCACAGTATTTGGACGTGATACTAAGCCGTATACACCCGGTATGCTTAAACAACCTTCGCTTCCACATTGCTCTCCATCTTCAAACATAATTTCGGGGTTTATAAGCTCTATAATCTGTTCATCCAGTGTTTCTGCTTCAATCGTTGTGTCTGCTATAAGAGCAACCCTGCGTAATACACCAACTTGTGGTGCGGCTAGACCAAGACCGTCAGCATTTATTAATGTTTCACGCATATCATCAAGCAAAGTAAACAAACGTTTATCGAAACCTGTAATGGTTCGACTTTTTTTTGATAATCCCGGGTCTTCGTCTTTTAGAATGTTCCTTAGTGCCATTTTATAACTCCTTTTGCTACATATTTACATCGTCTGCATCAACATAAACTGCAACTCCTCTACTTCTTTTGTCCTTAACAAACTCTTTAGTAACATGTGCGATAGTTTCACGTGTGCGTTTATTGTTTTCGCAGTTTATGAGTAATTTATAGAAATATTGATTTTTTACCTTTGAAATTGTTGCCGGAGCCGGACCAAGTAGACGGATATTTTTATCTTTTTTAAAATAAGCATTTAGCATTGTTTTCATTATACCACATGCACTCGCAACATTGTTCTCATTTTCACCAACAGTTGTGATAGTTAACAAATCTCGTATTGGAGGACAGCTAAGAGCTCTTCGCATTTCTATTTCATTTTCATAAAAAGTATCATAGTCCTGTGAGGAAGCAAGAGAAATTATCCTATGGTTCGGTGTGTATGTTTGTATAACTGCACGACCCGGCTTCTCTCCCCTGCCCGACCGCCCAACAACCTGAGTTATCAAGGAAAATGTACGTTCATACGCACGGTAATCACTCATATAAAGTGAAGTGTCAGCACTAATAACTCCTACTAATGTTACATTTTCGAAGTCTAAACCCTTTGTTACCATTTGTGTACCTAGTAAAATATCAGCTTTTTTGTTACGAAATGCTGCGAGAATTTTATCGTGAGAATCCTTGCGAGTTGTTGTATCTGCGTCCATCCTTAAAATCCTTACCTCCGGAAATAGCTCCATAAGCTCATGTTCAATCTTTTGTGTGCCGGCACCAATAAACTTTAAGCGTCCTTCACAATCGGGGCAAACACTTGGTACAGCAATAGAAAAACTGCAATAATGACATAATAAGCGTTTCCCTGAAATATGATATGTCATAGAAACATTACAATCACGGCACTTAAATGTGTAACCACATTCTCCACACGCAACAAGAGGACTTGCACCTCGTCGATTTATAAATAAAATGCTTTGCTCACCATTATCCATGTTTTTCTGTAATTCATCACGCATAACAGAGCTTATAATACTGTTATTACCTGATTTTAGTTCGTTTTTCATATCAACCAGAATAACGGGAGGCATATCTTTTTCATTAAACCTTTGTCTAAGATTAAAGAGCTTGTATTTCTCGGATTTTGCATTATACATACTTTCTACTGATGGTGTTGCCGAAGCAAGCAAGAGTAACCCTGATGTATGTGTTATACGATGTTTTGCAATCTCCCGGGCGTGGTAACGTGGACTATTGTCGGACTTATATGTATGCTCCTGCTCCTCGTCAATCACGATCAAACCAATGTTTTCCAGTGGTGCAAAAACTGCCGAGCGTGTTCCTACAACAACACGTACTTTTCCTTCACGTGTACGTAACCACTCATTGTACCTCTCCCCTGCACCAAGCCTGCTGTGAATTACAGCAACCGCATCACCTAAATGTGATTCAAATAAATTAACCATCTGCGGTGTTAAAGCTATCTCAGGAACAAGTACAATTGCAGTTTTTCCAAGTAATAGTGCCGCATCTATCAGCTTCATATAAACAAGAGTTTTACCACTGCCTGTCACACCGTATAATAAAGCAGCTTCCGGTGTGTTATTTTCTAATAATGGCAATAAACTTTCATACGTTTTTTTTTGCTCTTTGTTAAGCTCAATAGAAACTTTATTTACCGGCTTTATCTCTCTTGATTTTGGAGTTCTCTTAAAATCAAGCTTCTTAGGTAACATTATTCGCAGTGCATCATATACTGTGCAAAAAAACCTGTCACTCATTTTGAGCGCAAGTCTAATATGTTCATCACTTAAAACAGGTTCATTATCAAGAAATGAAACTATATTTTTAAGCTTGTCAAAACTACTGTTATTTTCAACAGAAAGTAAAACACCTTCAACACTTTTATTACCTCTGCCAAAAGGTACAAGCACCCTGATACCGGGTTTAGCTTGTTTTATAAGCTCTGTTGGTATCAAGTAGTCGTAGGGTCTGTCAATATGAAAAGTTGCAGCAGAGACAGCAACTCTGGCTACATTTTTGTCCATGCTATTAATGACCAAACCTTTCCGCTAAGCTCCAAGTCACAAAATATCTACGAAAAAGTATGGTTATAATCCATCCGGTACTGTTACTCTTAGCTCACCTGCTGCAATCTCATCAATTGCTTTTGATACAGGTTTTTCATATAAGTCACCATCGTAACCATCATTCATTGCAGCTATATCACGAGCTCTTTTTGCTATGATATTCACCAGCAGATAACGGCTACTCACATGCTTTAAGAGTGTTTGAAGTGCAGGATATAACATATTACTTTCTTGTTTTGTTGGTGTGCTCATTATTTTTTATCCTTTCGGGTGATTAATTTCATGATTTGACTTGCTGCATGAGATACTACATCATTTACAACTATATGATTATAATGTATTTTCTCCTCCATTTCAATACGTGCTCTATTTAATCTTGATTTTATTTTGTGTTCACTGTCAGTTCCACGCCCTCGCAGTCGTTTTTCCAATTCTCTCATACTTGGAGGAGTAACAAAAACAGTAATTGCTTCCGGTATTTTTTTCATTACTTGCTTAGCACCTTGTACTTCAATGTCGAGTATTACTGAGATACCATTGTTAATACAATCATCAATAAGCTTACGTGGTGTACCGTAATAGTTATCCACATATTTTGCGTGTTCGAGCAATTCATCGTTTTCTATCATCTCCAGAAAACGCTCTTGTGAGAGGAAGTGATAATGTTCTCCATCTATTTCTTTATCACGTGGCTCACGAGTTGTTGCAGATACAGAGAAAACCAAGTCCGGTAAACGTCTCATTAACTCTGCAATGATTGTTCCTTTTCCTGACCCTGACGGTCCGGAAATAATAATTAGTTTTCCTTTTTCATTACTCATTTTCATTCACCCCTCGTTTCTTGATCGGTTGATTGCATACGAGATGCAACTGTCTCAGGTTGTAATGCTGATAATATTAAAGAACCGTTGTCTGTAACAATAACAGCACGAGTTCTGCGCCCATAAGTAGCATCAATTAACATACTTTTTTCTCTTGCATCGGAAATAATACGTTTGATTGGAGCTGATTCAGGACTGACAATCGCAATAATACGTCCTGCAGCAACAATATTTCCAAATCCAATGTTAATTAATTTCACATTTAGCTCCTTTTTTTGATTTTACTCAATGTTTTGTGCCTGCTCGCGGATTTTTTCTATTTCTGATTTCATTTCTACTACAACTTTAGACATTTCAGGGTCATTTCCTTTTGAGCCAATAGTATTGGCTTCTCTGTTCAACTCTTGGACAATAAAGTCAATTTTCCTGCCTACCGGTTCTGCACAGATGCACATTTCACGTAGCTGTGATATATGACTTTGTAATCTCACAAGTTCCTCACTAATAGCGACACGGTCAGCAAATATTGCAGCTTCTGCTAAGATTTTAGCTTCTTCAATTCCTGTGGATTGTAGTACCTCATTCATTCTGGTTTCCAACTTGGTTCTATACTCTGCTACAGTACGAGGTGATATTTCTTCTGCCATTGCGGTAAGCTTTTCTAAACAGTCCAGTCTCTCTAAAATATCTTTACAAAGTTTTGCACCCTCTTGGACACGCATAATATTAAAGTCAGACATTGCATCAGCAAGAACTAAGTTTAAATCATTAAAAAACTCTTCGGAGTTAATCTCACGTTTTGTAGCTTGCAGAATATCCGGGTATCTGGTTAGATCTGTAACATGAATATCAGAGTTAATTTCGTTACGACACGCTATTTCTTTAAGTGCTTCTATATAAGATTTTGCCAGTGGATGATTTACTTTTATCTCTATATCATCAGTTCCCGATGTGTCGAGTGACACAAAAATATCAACCTTACCCCGCGATATATGTTTATGTACGGTTGTTTTTAACGGTTCTTCAAGTGAAATAAAAACACGCGGAATCTTAATTGTGCAATCTAGGTATCTGTTATTTACACTTTTTACCTCGATTGTTATTTGTGTGCTTCCTGAAGAACCTTTTGCACTACCGTAACCGGTCATACTTTTTATCATAATTACCTCGTTGAATGAAACTTTCGCATATTGATTAGTGACTAAAGCTAATACATTAGATTATTAATCGTTTAATACCGTTACTGTGAGCCTATAATCACCAACAACATCAACATTTACGTCAACACCTCTTAAATACACCCTTGCAGGTATCGACATTGTACCGGTACTAACATCTGTTAAATCTGCAACGACTGTTATATTCATAGGTGTTACTAAAAGAATATCTGATTCAAGACCGCGTATTCTGACGTCAAGGCTTTGTGTTAAGATTTCTGCTCGTAGACCCGGAGGTACATTTATTGTGTCAAAGTTTGTAATACTTCTAAATCCTATGCTTAAACCAAGTATTTCTACCTGAACTATTGCTTCGGTTTCACCGGATATATTTGTTACGTGATTTGGTAAAATGATTGGAAATGCTTCAGTAGTTGATTGACCAAAACGTAGCATATCAATTGTACCAAGCGGTATGTTGTTAAGGTCTCTCATTATTTCCGGGTCTCCGGAAACAACTACAAAATCAGGAGTTATATTGATTCTGGTATTACCATCAGTTGTACTGTTATTATGAGATAGTGCAACAGTAAGTGGTACGTGTTTAAGCTCTCTTACAGGTATTGTGACACGTATTGTTTCCTGACTAAACCATAATGATTCAAGTAATTCGGCATCCAGCTCCTCATCATCTTCATTAAATGGTATAAACTCATAGTCATCAGTTAATGTTGAAGCCAAATTATCTCTGAGAATTGTCACAAGAACATAGCTAATTTTACTAACAATCTCCTCAGGACCACGTACTGTAATAATATGCGGGTCAAACTCAGGGAGTTCAGCAGTAAGATCATAAGATGCAGTACCTCCGGTAAAGTTAACTCTAACTTCAACCCGGCGTTCAAGCCATCTGTCAACAACAAGTGTTACTCTTGATGTTGATCTGCCAATAATTGAAAAATTGTTGCTGAGATTTGGCGGTAATATTTCTGTATACACAAGCCCGGTAGCACCGGTACTGGAAACTGTTGCTAGGTCTACCTCAATGCTAACAGCACCCGGAGCTCTTAATAATGCTATATCAGATCTTGTTCCTTCAAATGTAAGCCAGACATTCTCTGTTAAAATTCTTTGTACAAGCATACCCTTATCATTTAATATATCTTCATTACGAAGTACAATTTCAATATTTGTAACACTTGTTGTAACAATTTCGTTTTCTGTTATCTCAACATATAACCATAAAGCTGCTGATACAACTAAAGCAAAAACAATATAAATTATTTTTGTGTATATTCTTTTAAACTTTTCATGAAACATTAAACTTTACCTTTAACATGTGTTTTTTTCTTTTTATTACGTTTTTCTTCAGTGAGCAGCATTTCGTTTTGCAATAATTTTTCAAAAACTTCATTTGATAAATTACGTTTTAACATTCCGTCAATTGCGACAGATATACTACCTGTTTGCTCTGATACCATTACAACAACAGCATCTGAGCGTTCACTAAGACCTACTCCTGCTCTGTGCCGCATACCAAGTTCCTTACCAATACTGTAGTTACTGGATAATGGCAACATACATGCTGCCGCAAGAAGCCTGTCTCCTCGAATAATAACTGCTCCGTCATGTAATGGAGTATTCTCAAAGAAAATGCTTTGTAAAAGCTCGGATGTTACGCGAGCATCAATATCAACACCTGTCACTGCAAAATCGTTAAGACCAACTCTACGTTCAAAAGCAATAATTGCTCCGGTATTCATTTTCGACATTGCATAACAAGCATCTATCACACTTGATACCGCAGCTTCAATACCTTCTACTCTTCCACGTATCCTAAATATTGAATCAAGCTTTGTTGTACCCATTCGTTCAAACAGTTTTCTGATTTCGGGTTGGAATAATATGACAATAACTATAATACCCATCTGTAGAACTTGACGTAATAAGTAAGATAGTATGTTCATGTGTAACAAATTGGAAATCCATGCTACAGCAAGTACAATAAGAAGACCTTTTATAACACTGCTTGCACTTGTTCTTCTCATAAAACTTAGGATACTATATATTAATAGTGCAATCACCAGAATATCAATAACATCCCAGATTCTGAATGTTTGACTGAGTGTTGTTAGAACTCCAATTACCTGATCTATAATATATCTAATAGTTTCTATCATAGTGTACCTATCGCAATTTGCTATTTATGGTTTTATTTATTATACCATATTTATAGTAATTGCGACAATAGAAAGTTTATTTGCAAGTGATAGCTGCACCATTTCTTAGAATATTAACAGTTTTTCGGCAATGCTCTTGTATATTATCTATTGAGAGCTGCAATTCGGGAGTTTTGGCGAATAAAAAATTTGTCAGTAAATATGTGCATATTTCCGCAAGAATCCCTGAGTCAACGTCCCGGTTTATGATACCCCGGTCTTTGTCGTGCTCGATACCAATCAGAAAACAATCACGATACTTGATTTGCTGTGAATAAACGAGGTTTTTGGCAACCGGATTTGAAGAGCTATACATTTGCTTTCCAACCTCTACGTGTAATGGATTGCGGAAAAGGTATTCACTATCACGAATGTAAAACTCTTCATAAAAATCAAAAAAAGGAGCTTTTTTATACAATTCAAAAGCCTGATTTACATCAGCAGTTCGTTTATCACGCAGAAATTGTATAATATAAACATATAAGTCATCCTTTGTTGAAAAATACTGATATATACTGCCGTTTGCTATCTCAGCATCCTTTGAGATATTTAATATTTTGGCTTCAGAAATATTTCTCAAAGAGAACTCTTTTATTGCTGCGTTTATTATCCGTTGCTTTTTTTCATCCTTTAACCGATTAAATATAGCTGTTGGCATAACAAACTCCATTTCAATGAATATAGCACAAATTAGCATAAAAGAATGGAGTTTCGCGTCTAGTGTTATACGTACTTTTAGATTATTTCACGCTAAACTCCACTTTTAGATTCTTTCACGCTAAACTCCACTCCAATGATTCTAGCACAAACTAGAACAAAAGAATAGAGTTTAGCACAAACGATTACATCAGCCATCCACCGGAAATTTCTAAAGTCTGACCTGTGATAAAACGAGATTCTTCACTAGCCAGATACAATGCGGCGTAAGCAACATCTATTGGCTGTACGAGTTCCTTAAAGAGAATCTTATTTTTAATTTTTTCTATAATCTCCTCCGGTACGGTTTTAATCATCGGTGTTTCAACATAACCGGGAGCAATACAATTGCAACGTATTTTTGCACCCTTGCGCGACAGCTCTTTTGTCCACGTTTTTGTCATTCCTATAAGACCGGCTTTACTCGCTGCGTAATTAAGCTGCCCTATATTGCCGTATACACCGGATACAGAGCTGAGGTTAATGATAGACCCACTTCCCTGTTCCATTAAATATGGTGTAGCCGCGGCGATTATATAATGCGGGGCCTTGAGATTAACATCCATTACAAGATCCCAGTTGTCATCAGTCATTTTGTTACAAAGTGCGTCTCGTGTTATCCCTGCATTATTGACTATAACATCCAAACGTCCAAACTCATCCCACACACTTTTGATAAGCGAAATTACACCTTCCTTATCAGTTGTGTCAAGCGTTACTGCTCGAATATTGCTTTCATTATATGAAGCCTCCTGCATATCAACTGCGATAATCATTTTTGCACCTTCGGCTGCATAAGTCTCTACAATCGCTCTGCCAATTCCCTGGGCTGAACCTGTGACAATACATACTTTATCTAATACTCTATTCATTTTTTCTTCTCCCTATATTTTTTTCAAAATAACAGCTGCTCCCATACCGCCGCCGATACATAAGGTCGCAAGTCCGTATTTAACGTCTTTTTCCCTCATTTGATAACCAAGAGTTGTAATAATCCTTGCGCCGGACGCTCCAATCGGATGACCAAGTGCAATTGCACCACCATTGGGGTTTAACCGACTTAAAATATCCTCTTTGGTTGTGTCGTGTTCGTTTGCTAGTTCTGTGACAACTCCGAGTGACTGAGCGGCAAACGCTTCCGTTAGCTCAATAATCTCGATATCACTAAACTTAATTCCGGCAATTTTTAATGCTTTTGCTGTCGCTGAGACCGGACCCAAGCCCATATATGCCGGATCTATGCCGCTTTGACCTGTTGCGATAATTTCAGCGATGGGTGTCAGGTTATATTTTTTGAGTGCTTCCTCTGATACTACCAGCATAAAACACGCACCGTCATTTATACCCGAGGAGTTTCCTGCTGTTACTGTGCCACCATCCTTAAAGGCCGGTTTTAACTTAGATAGCTTTTCAATATTCGTGCTTCTGTTTGGATATTCGTCTGTTTCAAAAACAATTTCTTCCCTGCGTTGTTTTATTGTTAGAGGGACGATTTCTCTTTTAAATACACCATTGTCAATCGCTTTTATTGCTTTTTCCTGCGAAGCAAAAGCAAATTCATCTTGTTCCAGGCGTGTTATATTATACTTTTCCGCCACATTTTCTGCTGTTACACCCATGTGGTATTTTAGAAAGGCATCCTCCAGACCGTCATAAATTATATGATCAAATATCTGCTTATCACCCAGTCGTAGTCCGGCTCTTGCTCCGGGTAGTATATAAGGTGCAAGGGTCATGTTTTCCGTGCCGCCTGCCATATATACTTCACCAACACCTGCTTTGATGTGTGAATAAGCATTGATTACTGCTTTCATACCTGAACCACATGCGATTGATACACCATAAGCCGAAACTTCTACAGGTATACCACCTTTTACAGATATTTGACGAGCCGGTCCACTAAGGCATCCAGCTTGCAAAACGTGTCCGACAATAGTTTCATCTATCATATCAGCCGGCATTTTAGTTTCATCTAATATGGCTTTTATGACTGTTGCACCCAGCTCAACCGCTGTTGTATTTGAGAGTGTTCCTTGAAACGCACCAATCGCTGTCCGCTTAGGATTTACGATGTAAACTTTTTTCATATTCCTTTAACCTCAATTCTTTATTCCCCAGCGTATGCAGGTTGAAGCCCATACATACCCAATTCCTGCCGCTATCATTGTCACGAGAGTTCCGTTTTTTATCAACCCTTGTTCAAGCCCAAGAGCCAGTGAAAGGATTTGATCAATTTGCCCAAGATGACCGTAATCCTCAAGATAGACTGTTTGATTTTGCTCAAGCCCAAGCTCTGCTATCATTAAATCATGCTGCGATCTCTTAAAATGTAAAATCGCAAGATAACCAATATCTTTTCTAGTCAAATTGCCTGACTTACGAAGCGATTCATCGATACAATGATACCAGTTCTTAATAGATACCTCACCCAGTCTTTCTTTCATGTGCTGTCCATTAAAAATGCGTAAGGATTTATAACCTTCCTCTATGTTGTCCGGTGTGAACGGGTTTATAGTGCCTCCAATTTCAACACCTGCATCACGAGCAAGCGTACCATCAGCCATAATATGTGTGCCAAGGACGAGGTTGTAATCTATGCCTTTTTTTAGTATCAAAGCACCGCCACCGGCACCCAGATTAAACATCATTGACACACCGGAATCAGTATAATCTATAAAATCGCCGTTTCGATAACCACCTGTTATAAGTATGGTATCTATTTCTTCATCAGCTATCAACATATCTTTAGCAATTTTTATAGCCGCGCAAGTCGTACAGCACCGGTTTGCCACATCAATACCCCATGCGTTTATCGCACCAATTTTATCTTGGATGTAGAGCGCTGATGTAGTTAGAGGATATTCCTTCCATTCCTCACCAATGCATATAATTACATCAATCTCTTTAGGGTCGAGACCTGTGCGTTCTAATGCATCTTTTGCAGCTAGATAACCCATTTCTTGAGTCCCGTCATCTGGTCCGGGTATAGGTTTTTTCTTAATACCTAATTTTTCTATAACTGCTTTCTCCGCCCAAACGCCATCTGTTGCAAGAGATATATCTTTTGCCGTCATACGTGGTTGTGGGATATATAGACCATAACCCAAAATCCCTACGGATGGCTTACTCATATTTTCCTCCGTGTTTAACTCATACCGCCGCTTAGAGCGGCGGTATGAATAATTTATTTACTAATTGATTAAATCCTTCATGTTTGTCATTGGGAAAACAATCTCCCAACCTGCTGCAAATTCGTCACTAACAGGAACAACCTTAGATAAATTCATAGATTGAGTTCCCCAACGGTTTCCGTCTGCATAGTCAACCGCGGCTCCAAATGGAAGATTAATTGGCGCTTCTTCTAGTGCTCGCATATAGTTTTCCCAAGTAATATCCTGACCTGCTATTCTGCGAAGACCTTCTGCAAAGGTTGCACCGGCAATCCAGCCTGCCATGGCGAAAGCGTTAAATGCGTAGTCCTCAGGAATCCACTGTGCATAGACTTCAAATGATTCCATATCTAGGGCATCTACCCAACCTGTCGCATACAAGTCAAATCTTCCTGTAATATCATCAACAACTGCTACAGAAATATCTGCTCCGGCGTTTACATAAGTTGTTATAACAGGTACAGTCATACCTTGAGCTGCGATTTCTTTAACTATAGCCGGTAGAGTGTCTTGTATTGCTGCTGCGATTATCATATCAACACCAGCGCTTCTTAGTGAGGTTACAGCAGCGGAAACGTCCGGTGAACCTGCAACAACTTGTTCAGCTACTAGTGTGATGCCGGGAAGCTCGTCTGCTTGTTGCTGTGCACCTCTAAGGAGGGTTATACCTGCGTCATCATTTGCATAAATAATTCCAACTGTAGTTGCATCAAATCGTCCTGAAGCAAAAGCTAAAAGTATACGCCCCTCTGTTTCATATAAGGGTTGCACCGGGAAAATGTTAAAGCCTTCTTGATTTGTTCTGGCTCCATTTGCGTGAAGCTGCGGAATACCTGTCGCAAAATAAACTGCCGGAATACCATAATCCTTCAAATCATCAATGATAGCAGCTACAACAGGGGTGCCGAGCGCTCCAACAATAGCAAATAGTTTTTCGTCTTCTACCATTTCTTCAAGAGCTGCTTTACCTTTAGCAGGATCAAATTCGTCATCGGTATTCCAAAACTCGATTGTACGGCCATCGATGCCGCCACCTTCATTAACCATTCTAAAGTAGGCTTCTATACCTGCATTGAATGGAACTCCAACGATTGCAAGAGCTCCTGATTGAGTAGCAGAGTTGCCAACGCGTACAGTTGTCTCATCAGCACCTTGACTGTATTGGATATCTACAGTTGGTGGCGGTGGTGGATCCGGGTCATCGGGATCTGACGGTTGTGTATTGTCCGGTGGTGGTGTTGGTGTTGGTGATGGTCTGGGGTCTGAATCTGCGAGTCCGCATGCCGCAATGCCTGCGAGTAGTGCTACGCACAAAAGTAAGCTAAGTATCTTTTTCATCATTTTTCTCCCTTTTAAATTAGTTTTTTTCTTATGATTTAAATCTCAGTCATGCGTATGGTTTAATGCTCACCGAGATATGCATCCACAAGTCGTTTATCATTCATCAGCTCTGAGGCTTCACCATGAATTTTAATAGTTCCTGTTTCCATAACATAAGCGTAATCAGCGATTTTTAAAGTTTGCAACGCGTTTTGCTCAACAAGTAAAACAGTACCACCTTCACCTTTAATATCATTAATAATCTTAAATATATCTTTTACTATAAGCGGAGCAAGACCAAGAGATGGCTCATCAAGTAATAAGACCTTGGGTGATGCCATGAGTGCCCGGCCAATTGCAAGCATTTGCAATTCACCGCCTGATAAGGTGTAGCTTATTTGTTTTTTTCTTTCCTCAAGACGTGGGAAGTAACGATAACATCGGGCAAAGCCTTGCTCCATGATGCGTTTATTAACTGTATATGCACCGATTCTTAAGTTTTCCTCAACAGTTAAATCTCCGAAAATCAACCTACCTTCAGGTGATTGCGCAATCCCCTGCTTTGCGATTTTATCCGCAGATAGTTTGGATATTTCCTTTTCGTAAAATTTGATGCTACCGCCGGAAGATGGTACAAGACCCGATATAGCTCTGAGAGTTGAAGTTTTTCCGGCACCATTAGCGCCAAGCAGAGCGGTTATCCTGCCTTCATGTACTTCAAGATTGATGCCCTTGACCGCTTCGATTGCACCATAACTGATTTTTAAATCTTTTATAGTTAATACCTTAGTAATCATTCCTCCTCCTCTCCGAGGTACGCTTCCTGAACAGTTTTATCCAGGCGTATCTCTTCAGGTGTTCCGACTGCGAGGAATTTACCAAAGGATATTGCGCATATTCTGTCACAAATACCCATAACAAGCCTCATATCATGCTCAACCAATAATATAGTACAATCGTAATCTTCACGTATTTTTTGAATTATACGTGCAAGATTATCTGTCTCTTGATCATTTAATCCGGCGGCAGGTTCGTCCAGTATAATAAGCTTTGGAGAACACATTAGTGTTCGAGCAAGCTCCATTTTTTTCAAAACTCCATAAGGCTGTCCACCTGCGGGTAAATTCATTCTGTCCATTATACCCAAAGAATCAAGAATCTTAGCTGCCTTTGCCCGTTGTTTATGTTCATCTCTGCGAGCTCTGGGAAGCCTTAATATTTGCTCAACAATGGTTGCTTTAAATGAAATATGCGCTCCTATCAAGACATTATCAATGACTGACAGCTCACGTATGACTTCAACATTTTGGAAGGTTCGAACAAGCCCGTAGGTGATTATTTTATGCACAGGTTTTCCGACGAGATTTATTTCTTCATTTCCATTATCAAAGTAAACTGCTCCTGAACTTGGTTTATAAACTGTGTTATACAATTAAACACTGTTGTTTTACCTGCGCCGTTAGGACCAATCAGTCCGTATATCTCGCCTGCTTTAACAGAAAAGGATAAATCATCAACAGCCTTTAAACCTCCAAAATTAATTGAGAGGTTTTCAACTCTTAATATGTCTTTTTTTACTTCAGACATTCTGAACACCTCTCTTAGTTATTTTTCTTATCAGTTTTTTTATATCTTGGGGTATATAACGAATTCCGTTTGGATAGAATAGTATCATTACTACTATGAGAACACCTGTAATGACATAAGGAATCCCTGCCATGTCACCAATTATCGGCAAGCGTCTAAGAACAAGATCTGACATACCAAATACAACAAAAGCACCTATAACTGTTCCATAAATAGACCTCAAGCCGCCAATAATAATGATTGCTACCAGATTAAGGGAGAGCATGATGTCCCATGTCGTTGGGTATGATGAGCGAATATACAATACATATAACATTCCTGCGAGTCCTGCATAAGCAGTTGAAATCGCAAAAACAATGAGTCTGTACTTAAATAGGTTTATACCCATAGCCCGTGCTGCTGATTCGCTACCCCGCATAGCGTGCATTGCACGGCCAAATTGACCGCTGACCAAGTTGTGCGTAAGCATCATCATAATAATTAGGGCTATAACAACGAACATAAACATCAATTCTCTGTTCATTTGAACACCCAAAATTACCGGAAATCTAATTGTGAGTCCGCGCATACCGCCTGTAAATGATTCAAGCTCAGCAAAGGTTTTAAGCAGTATCTCAGATACACATAGCGTCGCAATAGCGAGATAAATACCGGCAATACGAAGCGATACTAAGCCAACAAGGATGCCAACAAGAGTTGGAATTAATAATGCAACAAGAATAGCAATCCATACAGATGCCGACCATTCGTTTATTAGATAACCGCCAATATATGCACCTAAACCCATGAATCCTGCTGTGCCAAGCGATACAAGCCCTGAGTAACCCAAAAGAAGATTTAATCCCAGAGCTGCTATTGCATAGATAATGATACTTGCAACAGTTGTGAGCAAGCTAACTCTAATAAAACCCCAGTTTGACAGATATGGCAGGCTCGCAAATATTAGTCCAAATACGATATAACGAAGGTGATGATTTCGATAGATTCGGAGAAAGAGAGGTTGTGGTTCAAGAGACATATAATAGCACCTACACTTTCTTAATGAATTTCTTACCTATAATACCGTTTGGTCTTATAAGTAAGAAGAGCAAAATCAATAAGTACATGATTTGTATGCTCCACACAGAGCTACCATAGTATGAAAGGTAGTTTGGCAACATTCCGATGATGTATGCACCGATGACCGGCCCATAGAAGGTTTGAAAACCACCCAAAACACAAGCCAGGAGTGCCGCCAACTGGATAGGTGCCATAAGCCCGACATTTACAGTTGTCGCAGGAGCTATCATCACACCTGCCACAACTCCAAGGATACCTGCTACAATCCATGCTACGAGTGTTACAAGCTTTGTTTGCACACCCATTAAACGTGCGGTCACTTCGTTTGAAGCTGTTGCGCGAATTGCAAGCCCAAACTTTGTGTATTGTAATATAAAGAATAATACTCCCATTAATGCTAAGCCCGAAGCTATGTTTAGTATTGCATTGTATGAAATTGAAGCACCGGCAATAGATAAATCTCCACGAGGGATAAAACGTGGCAGGTTTTGAACATTACTTCCAAATATCATTGGAGCAAGTCCAATAAAGACCATAATTAAACCCAATGTGATGATTTTTCTACCGTCTACTGATGCTGCATTTGTCCTGCGAATAACAAGAAAATCAACAAGTGTAGCCATGATTGCAGCGATAATAATACCACATACCAGTGCTAACCAAAGTGGTAAATTATATGAATTAACAAGAAATGCAATACAAAAAGTGCAAAACATTGCCATTGTACCTTGTGCAAAGTGGAGTGTGAGGCTCGTTCTAAAGATGATTATTATGCTCAAAGCCATAAGAGCATAAACACTTCCTGTTTCAAGAGAGCGTAAGGTAAGTTGTAAAAATGTACTAAATTCGCTCATAAAAACCTACTTTTGACCTTATTATGACACTAGTTTCATTTTTGTGATAAATCGTGATGTTGTTAATTGTATACTAATATATTTATCAAGTCAACATTAATTTAATGATTTTTAACAATTTTTATGCTTTTTTATCATTATTTTCGTTGACAGCGATTTTTCCCGGTGCTATAATCGTGATATCAATGACAGATGTTTCATTATTATGTTTATGATGGATAACAGGAGGATACTATGTACGACTGGAGTAAAAAAACGGTCACAATCGAGCAGGTTCTCGATATGATAACGAGTGGTAGTAACATCGCATTCGGAATGGCAGCACAAGCCCCATGCGTATTTATATCAAAGCTGCATACGATAGCCGACAGAGTCGAGGATGTTAGGCTCACCACATGTATCGACCCTATCAATGGAGAGTATCTTCAAGAAAAATATTTAAAGAAATCGTTTATTTATGATTCATATTTTTATACTCCGCTACAGCGTAGGCTTCAGCATACAGGTAGGTTGTCCTTTATACCAAATCATTTAAGCTCTGCGGCAAATGCCCGTAATTATCACCGAAAAGCCGATTTTTATATTGGCTCGGCATATCTGCCGGAGGCAGATGGAAAAATACGCTTTTCTTGCTCAAACGTTGTAGAGGAAGACACAGCAAAAGCCGCAGGTGTGGTCATAATGGAAGTGAGTCCCAATGTTCCGCGCAGCTTTGGGCAAAATTACCTTGAATACGACGCTGTAGACTATATAGTAGAATGTGATTATTATCTACCGGAGCTTCCGGATGGAACATCGACAGAGATAGATAGAAAAATCGGTGAGCATATCGCTGATATGATAAATGACGGCGATTGTATACAAATTGGCATTGGCTCAATCCCAAATGCTGTCTGCGAGCAACTCATGCATAAGAAAAATCTCGGCGTACACACCGAGATGATGACAACAGGGATAATGCGCCTTATGAAACACGGCGTTGTAAACGGCAGCCGCAAGCAAGTTGATATCGGCAAGGTCGTATGTTGTTTTGGATATGGCACTCAAGAACTTTATGAGTTTATGCACGAGCATCCTGATATAATTGTCAGCAGAGGCAGCGAGGTTAATGACCGTTATATAATTTCAAAAAACGACAATCAAGTGTCTATCAACACAACAGTTGAGGTTGATTTATGCGGGCAGTGTTGCTCAGAGAGTATAGGAAACCTGCAAATATCAGGCTCAGGTGGACAGGTTGACACAGCGACCGGAGCTGTGCGGTCAAAGGGTGGTCGTTCTATTATTGCGCTTCATTCGACAGCTATGGTGAAAAATCCGGAAACAGGCGAGCGTGAAGAAATTTCTAAAATTGTACCGACTCTCAGACCCGGTGCTGTCGTCACACTCAGCCGTATGGATGTTGACCATGTCTGCACCGAATACGGAATGGTGTGCCTGCGAGGCACCAACATACGCGAGAGAGCAGAACTGCTCATTTCAATAGCTCATCCAAAATTCCGCGAGGAGCTCCGTGAAGCGGCAAAAGAACTACTGTATTGGATTTAATAAAACTAAAATGGAGGGGTTAAATTGCAAGAATTAATATCAAATGGAAAAAAACTTACTTATGAAATACATGGTGATACCGGCGAATATCTCTTGCTCCTTAATGGATTGATGATGACAGATAAAAGCTGGCTGACCTATGTACCGACACTTATGCAGTATTATAAAGTGATATGCTTTAATATGCACGACCAGGGCAACAGCGAAATGATGGATGAATTATACCCACTCGATCGTCAAGTCGAAGCAGTGCTAGCGCTTATCGATCATATCGGGATAGAAAAAATAAACCTCATTGGCACCTCTTACGGTGGTTGTGTTGCTTTATCATTCTCAATTAAATATCCCGCCAGAGTCAAAAAAATGCTTGTTTTTAACACTCCCGTCTACGCAGACCCATATATTATAGAAATAGGCCGTTTATGGCAAAAGGCAGCTCTCTCCTACAATGTGGACACATACTATGATTCCTTTGCACCAAATCTTTACGCACCGGAATATTTTGAAAAACATTATGACACTATATATCAACGTAAGGAGCTACTCAGACCATTTTTAACCGCACCATATTATGATTCGATTGTACGTTTATGCAAAAGTAACGAAAAATTTGATGTGCGAGACGATTTAGACAAAATAACCGCTCCAGTTTTAATAATCGGCGGTGATGAGGACTACATCACACCACTACGTCATCAACGAATCATGGCAGAAAAAATCCCTGATAATCGCTTTATCATCCTCCCCGGTGGTGGTCACGGAGTTGTATTTGAAAAATCCGACATGATAGTGTTTCTAGCAATTGGATGGTTTCGTGAAATAAATGTAATGCCGGTTTTTTAAGCTTCTACCAAGGTTCTATCAATATGTTGTTTTAACAACACAACTGCTGTTGCTGAAATTCCAGAACCGTCACCTGTGAAGCCAAGTTTTTCTTCTGTGGTAGCTTTAACACTTATGTTTTTTACATCAATTCCAAGTGTTAAAGCTATTTTATTTCTCATTTTTTCGATATATGCTGATAGTTTTGGTGCTTCAAGCACAATGGTAATATCGGCATTACTTAAAACATAGCCATTAGAGCAAACCATAGCATAAACCTTTTCTAATAGTTTCATACTGTCTGCATCCTTCCATTTATCGTCAGTTGGTGGAAAATGCTTGCCAATATCCCCAAGTGCCAATGCTCCAAGCATTGCATCCATTAGTGCATGTATCGGTACATCTGCATCCGAATGACCATCAGGTCCAAACTCGTTTGGGATAAACACACCGCACAAAATACACTTGCGGCCTTTTATTAACTTATGTACATCATAACCATGCCCTATTCGCATAAATACGTCTCCGCTATAAGAAAATCATCCGGTTCTGTAATTTTTATATTTCGTCTTAAACCCTCAACTGTGTGAACAACCATTCCAAGAATTTCAACAGCCATACTTTCATCAGTAACATTTATTTCTTTGTTTATAACATTAGTTAAAGCCGCTTTTAATAATTCTGCTTTAAAAACCTGCGGAGTTTGCATTTCGTACAAACCATCTCTATCTATTGTTTTGATCACAACTCCGTCTTTAACCATCTTTATTGTCGGGATAACCGGTACAGCAGGTACTGCGGCATTATATTTTATACCCGCTTGAATAATGCGTAATAACAAGTCTTCATTAATACATGGGCGTGCTCCGTCATGAACAATTATATACTTTGCTTTATCATAAACAGAAAATACTCCATTATAAACAGATTCTGTACGTGTTTTTCCACCATTTATTACAGATACTACTTTATCGTACTCAAAATCGTTACAGAGTTCAGCAATGTATTCCAGCTCAGTTTCATGTGCTACTATAATTATCTCGTTAACAAGCTCGCAATTATTAAATACTTCTATAGAATGACATAAAACAGGTTTACCGTTTATTATGTATTTAATTTTATCCTCCCCTTTACATCTTTGTGATAATCCTGCTGCGGCTATCACTACTGAGCAAAAAGGAGGCATCTTGGATGCGAAAGATTTAAAAACTTTGTTTAATAACATAAAACAAGCACCTAAGAAGTTTGTAACAAATTAATAATTAATAATTAATAGTTAATAATTTAGGAAAATTAATCCATATAATTTACTTTTTTAAAGATTAAGCATTATTAATTAATTCTACGCGAGTGATTCGTTTAGTTGTGATTCAACTTCTTCATAAGAAAGTTTTTTTGATAAAACAATTTCTGAAATAAAAATCTGCTTCGCCGAGTGCAGCATTTTTCGCTCACCGGTTGAAAGACCTTTTTCAACATCCCTTGTCATTAGTCCTTTTACGACTCTTGCAACTTCGAGCAAATCACCGCTTTTAATACGTTGCATATTTTCGCGATAACGTCTGTTCCAATTAGATGTCATATTTGCATCAATACCGGGTATTGATGCCATAAGTTCATCAGCTTGATTCGAATTAACTATTGGTCTTACACCTATTTGTTCTGTGCTTTCGGTAGGTATCATAACAACCATACCACCGGCCGGCATTTTTAGAATATAGTAAGTTCTAACAGCTCCGTTTAATTTCCTCTCTTCAATCCCATCAATAATTCCTGCACCATGCATTGGATGAGCAATCTTATCCCCAACTCGAAACATATAATTTTTTCCTCTCATTAGATGAGCACGCTCACCCTCCAACTCCTCTTATTAAGCTGTAAATATCATTATACACCTAATATCATAGTAAAAGCAAGCATTTATGAAGTTTTTATGAATAATATTTAAATAATTTATTACAAACCATCAATATTGACTGTTTCGTCGTATTCTCTGCCACCGGCTTCATATAAACCTCTACGTGAAATCTTATCGTTTTTCATTTCACGATAAGCATATTTGTATACATCATAGATAAGCTTTTGTGGTACAACAACTACTCCATCTCCATCAGCAACAATTAAATCCTCCGGATAAACAGCTACTCCGCCCAGTGCTATAGGAATATTCTTTTCCAGATAACGGATTCTGGCTTGATCCATCGGTTGTGAAATATGTTTTGTAAAAACAGGAATCTCCTGCATTATCACCTCATCAGTATCACGCACTCCCCCGCCGTTAAGCACAAAACCAACCGCACCTTTGTTTACACAGTTTAATGTGTTGTTTGAACCTAATAATCCAACATCAATACCGCAAATATCAAGTGATATAAAATCACCCGGAATAATATCGTCAACCCATTTGTCCGTACATACATTTCCATAATACCAATTTGACCACTCGGTGTACTCATCACCTGTTATTTTTGGTAACGGTCCTTCATAAGGTAAATAACGAGCTGTTCTTGCAAACCCTATAACTGCTTTTGGTGTACGCCATAATGGTTTGATGCTGTGATGCATAGTACCATAGTGGTGGTATCCGCACCAATCCATTCCGTCTCTAACATCAGTTACGCGAAAATCTTTATACATCTCCAATATTTCTTGTCTATTCATAGTTTTTTACCTTTCCATAAAACTCTTGCATTGCGAAGAATGCTTTTTTCTTGTATTTCTTATCGGCTGTGAGTAAACCTTTAATATTGTAGTAGTTTTGTATATGATGCAGTCGTCTTGGGCAGCGGAAATCGTAGAATATCCACGGACACATACCTTTCACATACTTTATTCCTGAGATTGTTTCAATTTGCTTCTCATATAGCTCAAGCTGGAAATCCTCTGT